>NZ_DCEN01000031.1:7902-30800 GCF_002316955.1 Proteiniphilum sp. UBA1028 | reverse complement strand
ACATCTCGATTTGCGGCTACAAAGATAGTACTTTGTTTTTTGATTTCAAAATATCAAACTAAAAATTCAACAAAGAAACAATCTTTTCCAGATAAAGGGCATCGGTTTCGTCAAAACTGTTCAACATGTCGCTGTCCACATCCAGAACTGCCTTTACTATCCCATTCTTCAGCACAGGAACCACAATCTCGGATTTTGACAGGGAACTGCAGGCTATATGTCCAGGAAATTGATTTACATCCGGAACAATCAGGGTCTTTTTCTCTTTCCACGATGTACCGCAGACACCTTTGCCATAAGAGATGCGCGTACAGGCCACAGGCCCCTGAAAAGGGCCCAGAACCAGCTTGTCATCCACCACTCTGTAAAATCCGACCCAAAAAAAGCCAAAAGTGTCTTTCAGGGCAGCTGTCAGGTTGGCCATGTTGGCAATCTGATCGGGTTCATCATCCGTCAACGCGTTCAATTGCGGAATCAATGAACTGTATTTCTCAGCTTTTGCCCCCTCTTTCAAAACATACAAATTTTCTGCCATTTTCCGATAAATTTAAAAAAAATCGCGCTACCCTAAGCAGCGCGATTCTGTAATAAAAAGATTGTCGTTTATCGAGCCTGCTCCTTAGCATCCTGAATCATCTTTGCATTGGGCAGGATGAATACCTCAACACGGCGGTTTTGTGCTCTTCCGGCAGCAGTGCTATTGTCGGCCACCGGCTGCGTGGAACCAAACCCGTCGGAGGTCATGCGGCTTCCGGAAACACCTTTTGTCAACAGATAGTTATACACCGATTCGGCACGACGTTGCGACAATGGGTTGTTAATGGCGTCACTGCCGGTGCTGTCGGTATGTCCGTAAATACTTACATCGGTATCGGGGTTATTCAACAGAGATGTGGCAAATTTGTCGAGAGATGTGCGGGAAGCAGTGTTCAGCGTGCTTGAGTTGGTTGCAAAGAGAATGCCGGATTCAAAAGTAACTTTGATGGCCTGGCCCTCGTTTACTTTTTCCACCTGTGCACCTTCAATCTGTTCCAGCTCAGCAGCCTGTTTATCCATTTTGTTTCCAATGATTGCTCCGGCAGTACCACCCAGAATGGCACCTATACCGGCTCCGATAGCTGCTCCTTTTCCACCGCCAGCAATGGCACCTACTCCGGCACCCACAGCTGCTCCAGCACCGGCGCCAATTCCTCCCCCCTTAACTGTACGGCTGGCTCCACAGCCCGAAAGTATCAACGATCCTCCCAACAACGTAATGGTTAGTAATTTTGAAAATTGTTTCATAGTTAGTTATGTTTTTGAATGAATGATCTTATTAATTGGCCGGCAAGCTTTGCATTCTCCTCAATCGAACAGGTTGAGGGTATCGCAGTATGCAAGTTCTCCGGAAACGATGGCTTCTATTTGTTCGTCGGTATAATCTCTGATAGCATCTCTACGGGCATTTTTATAAATGTATTCCAGTAGTTCGTCTTCGTCAATTTCAATCTCTGCGTCGTCATTTTCGTCCAGAAATCCTTTATCTTCGTAGAACTCGTAGATCAAATCAACAATGTAATTGATTTCATCGTCAGAAAACTCTCCTTGCATATCGTCCGGTAAGTGATCCTGAATAAATCGTAGAGAATCATCCTCATCATACTCGAGTACTTTATTTTCTTTGCTCATATCAATGTATTTAACCAATAAAGAAATCATCTATCGTTTGTAAAACAAATATCGAAAAAATATGTTCACCTTTTCCATTTTCTCCTTCTTTTTTTCGGCGATATGGGGCTTTTATCTACATAGAATGCTCATATCCGTATTCACGGAAAAGGAATCGCGTTATTTGTACGCAAAATAGTCTCCAAAAAATCACACAAGAAAAGGATACAAAAAAACCGGGAAATCTAAACCGATCCTCCCGGGTTTTTTCTGATTGGCTTTATCCAACTTAATTATTTACGGTAGTTGCGTTTTGCGTTTGCTTTTGCCTGTTCACGAGCTTGTTTTTCCTGCAGTTTCTGTGCTTCTTCCAGACGGGCCATGAATCCTGATTTCTTTTTTGGCCTTTTCTTGTTTTCCTCCAGCTGTGCCAGAATCTTATCTTCGTTGATAAACTGTTTCATCAGAAACGTATGCACAATGGTAAACAAAGTAGAAAGAAAATAGTAGTAGTTCAACCCAGAAGGGTAACTATTCAAAAAGAAAAACATAAACACCGACATGAATATCGGCATATGCTTCATGCCCGGCAGCGTCTGTTGTCCGGTATCGACAGAGGACATGTTATATTTTGTATAGATCACGTTGACCACAGTCATCAGCAGACAAAAAATGCTGATGTGATTCCCGAGGAAACGAGTGATAAGCGGAATATTACCACTCCAGGAGATAAGCGAATCATAGGTTGACAAGTCATCCGCCCAGAGGAAACTTTGTTGTCGAAGTTCAATCGCCGACGGGAAAAAGAAAAAGAGAGCCAACAATACCGGCATTTGAATAAGCATGGGAAGGCACCCACTCATGGGGCTTACTCCCACTTTGTTGTATAGCTCCATGGTAGCTTGCTGACGTTTCATCATTGCATCCTGCTCCTTGCCCGGATATTTTTTTTCAATTTCATGAATCTGGGGACGCAATACACGCATCTTGGCCGATGAGAGAAACGACTTATAGGTAAGTGGAGAAATGATAAGCTTCACCATCAGCGTAAGAATGAGAATGATCAACCCCATACTCCATCCTTGCGACTGGAAAAAATTGAATACAGGTATCACAAACCATTTATTCACCCAACTTAACCACCGGTATCCCAGATAAACCACCTCCTCAAGCTTGAGTTTCCCGGAGCTGTCCACGACCTCTTTGTCATACGCTTTCAACGTGTTGTAATGAACAGGTCCGAAATAGTACTTGAATCCGGCAGAAATAAGATCGCTGTCAGCACTCACTTCACCCGGCACCCATACTTCGGCTTTGTAATCTTTCGTGTAATTTTCGTCCTTTAATACTTCAGAGGTAAGGATGGTATTGCTGAAAGGCCGCTCCCCGATGACGATGGCAGAGAAGTATTGATCTTTAAAGGCAAACCATTTCAACGGCTCAGAAAGCTCTTTCCGGTCGTTCCTCGATTCGCTCATTTTCTGTACATCCTGACGATCATATTTGTAATGTATCCGCGAGAAGCGTTCTTCAAACTGACGTCCCTTTTCCTGCTGACGTACTTTTTGTTCCCAGTTCATCCTGAAATTGGTCAGGCTTTCCGGATGAAGGCCATTTCTCATTCCCACCACACGCACGTCGAAGTCCATCATGTACTCATCGGCAGGCAGCGTATATACAAAATCGATATACTGTTGCGGCGAATGTTGCAGACGCATGACAACTGATTTTCCGTCGGCGCTACGGATAGGGGTAAAATATTCCTGCTCTGTCGATAAACGGACGCTATTACGACTAAATAGCTCCATGTTAAATCGTGACTCATTTTCTTCAAACAGATAGAGACTGTCTTCGGTGTACCGGAGATAATCTTTCATCTGTACGGATTGGATACTTCCGCCCAACGTATTTAATACGATGCGCACTTTTTCATTTTCCAACACCACTTTCTCTACCGGCGCAGATTTTGAAAATGCAGCAGCTGCTGAATCGGGTAACATAGCTGCGGCAGCTGTTACACTGTCGGGCATAACTGATTGCGCCGACTGTCCTGCACTGAAAAAATCGGCAACGTTGCTTCCTTGATCCAGCAACGCCTTGCTACTATTTTCGGAAGGTGCCTGGGAAGACAGCTCTTTGGTTGCACGGGATGCTTCTACCTGCGCGATGGAATCGCGCCGTCGTTGTTCCAATTCGATCTGCTCCCTGCTGGGACGGTTGTATATGGTAAAGCCAATGATTATAGCGGTGATCAGAAGCAATCCTGTAATTGTATTTTTATCCATTTCTTATTTGTTGCAGCCTCTGCTGCCAGTGATTAACGCATTTATTTATTTTTTCTCTCTTCCCTCGTGTGGGCCGCAGCCTCCATAAAACTCATAAACAGCGGGTTGGGTGAAATTACCGTGCTGTTATATTCCGGATGAAACTGCGTGCCCAGGTACCAACGAAGCGTTGGTACTTCCACCACCTCCACCAGGTCTGAATCCGGATTGATCCCGGTACATTTCATGCCGGCAGCTTCGAACTGCTCTTTGTACCTGTTATTGAATTCATAACGGTGGCGGTGACGCTCCTGAATTTTAGCCTTACCATACGCTTTGTATGCCAGAGATCCTTTTTTCAGTGTACAGCCGTACGCTCCCAGCCGCATGGTGGCTCCCATGTTGGTGATGTGCTTTTGTTCTTCCATCAGATCGATGACATTGTATGCTGCTTTGGGATCCATCTCTGTGGAGTTTGCATCGTTCAGGCCCATTACCGAACGGGCATATTCGATGACCATACACTGCATTCCAAGGCAAATGCCAAACGTGGGAACATCGTTTTCACGTGCAAATTTCAGTGAGATAAACTTTCCTTCTATCCCGCGTTGTCCAAATCCCGGTGCCACCACAATACCGTCGGCATTTCCCAGTATTTCTGCCACGTTTTCTTCTGTAATCTTCTCAGAGTGGCATACATCCAAAACCAGTTTACGGTCGTTGTATATGGCTGCCTGAGAAAGGGACTCGTTGATCGATTTATACGCATCGGGTAGTTCCGCATACTTACCGACAAGCTTTATGCGTACCTCTTTCTTTGCATCTTTTCGCTTCTGCAGGAATGCATTCCATCTTTCCAGATCGGCTCCCTCCCCCAGCGGCATGTTCATCTTACGTAGCACCACCTCATCCATACCCTGCTTCTGCATCATAACAGGTACTTCGTAAATGGTGGACACGTCAATGGATTGCATCACTGCTCCTTGTTCCACATTGCAAAAAAGGGCAACCTTGTCGAGAATCTCCTTGTTAAGCTTGCGATCGGTCCGCAAAACAAGCATATCCGGCTGTATACCAAGAGACTGCAACTCCTTCACGGAATGCTGTGTCGGTTTGGTCTTTACTTCTCCTGCAGCAGCAATATAGGGAACATAAGTAAGATGCAAACAAAAGCAGTTCTTCCCCAACTCCCATCGAAGCTGTCGAACAGCCTCCAGAAATGGGGTAGATTCAATATCTCCAACGGTTCCTCCAATTTCGGTAATTACGAAATCGAATTTGTTCTTCACACCAAGTGATTTTACATTCCGTTTGATCTCATCGGTGATGTGCGGTATCACCTGAACCGTTTTTCCCAGATAATCTCCTCGACGTTCCTTCTGAATAACATTCTGATAAACACGTCCGGTGGTGATATTGTTATTTTTGGTGGTTTGGATGTTCAAAAAACGTTCATAATGTCCCAAATCCAGGTCGGCTTCGTGCCCGTCCACCGTCACGTAACACTCACCGTGTTCGTAAGGGTTGAGAGTACCCGGATCGACATTGATATAGGGATCAAACTTTTGGATAGTTACCTTATATCCCCTTGCCTGCAGCAATTTGCCAAGTGAAGAAGCGATGATTCCTTTGCCTAAAGAAGAAACAACACCGCCTGTAACAAAAATATACTTTGTATCAGCCACGATCGTGAAGTGTTATTGCGATAATTTTTTCAAAGCTGCAAAGGTACAAAGAAGAATCAGAAAACGGAAATCGGGAAGCAGTTTTCGACTGCCTGCGGTTTAGTTTTCAGCAACAGGCTGTCCCTCCACATTGCCTCCGGACCTCCTCTTGTAAGACAATTGAAGTCTCCATGCGGCGTGTGATCCGCTCACACTGCCTGTAACCCCATGTTTTCGCAACGCATGATCTTTCCAGGAAAAGCCTGCACAATGGAATAATTGTGTGTAGACATGATGACTGCCGTACCTCTCCCCGCAATATCCTGCAGCAGGGAGACGATCTGGCTTCCGGTCTCCGGGTCAAGATTACCAGTGGGCTCATCGGCCAGAATAAGCGACGGGGAGTTGAGCAACGCGCGGGCAATGACTACACGCTGCTGCTCACCTCCAGACAACTCGTGTGGCATTTTGTATGTTTTATGCTGCATACCCACCTGTACGAGTACCTCGTTGATGCGGTCCTTGATCTCTCTTTTGTTCTTCCATCCGGTGGCCCTGAGTACAAATTCCAGATTTTTCTCTACTGTTCGGTCAATCAATAGCTGAAAATCCTGAAATACAATGCCTATTTTTCTGCGCAGGTAAGGGACGAGTTTGCGCTTGATGGAAGCGAGCTCATAATCGAACACACGGGCGCTCCCCTCCGCGATGGGGAGTTCCGCATACATGCTCTTCATGAGGGTGCTCTTTCCCGAGCCTACCTTACCGATGATGTAGAGAAAATCGCCCCGGTTGACCGTGAGGTTCACATTACGCAAAATAATGTTTTCATCGCGGTTCAACTGTACGTTTGCATAATTAACTAACTGCTCCTGAACCATCATTTAATGAATTGAATCGTAAACGGATATTTCCAGTATTCACCGTTGTTTGCTTTCACCGAAGCCAAAATTACAAAAACAACATAGACAATACCAATCACAACTGCCAAAGGAATGCCGATCACAGTAATCGCCAATACAGCTGCATAAATTGCAAAGCTGATCATGAAATTAAGAATGTTTTTGCCATGCAGGTCTACCTTTTCGTTGGTTTCTTTGTTGGCGATCCACATAAGAATGGGTACAACAAAGCCTGCCAGAGGAATGACGATGCCTGCAAACTGGCTGAGATGCATCAGCATAAGATAGGTGTTTTCAGCCATTCCAAACAGGGGCTTCCTCGCGGAGCCGCTGTATGAGCTACCTTCATCGTTCAGGATTTTCGCTTTTTCACGCTGGTACTCCTCTTCGGAAATACTTCCTTTTTCCCGTAATTCATCGAGAATCTTTAAATCTTCGTATTTCATATTTTCAGGATTTAAAAGTGTTTATAACGAGTTGTGAAAAAAATCAAAATTGCAAAATACCCGCATCATGACCCGGTTGTAGAAAAATCATCTATGCTGCTAATATAAAGGAAAGCGCAATGACTCAGCAGATATCGATTATCGTGACTGTTTTTTACGTTTTTTTTATAGATTGGCCTCACAAAGATATATTATTTCTTGAATATCGCCGTTTTCTAAAGAGAATAATTATTGTTACGGTAGCAATCAACGAACCGGAGATGTCGGCAATCCAGTCACCCCACTCTGCACTACGTGTTGCGAAGAAATATTTCTGTAGCAGTTCGATACAACCACCATAAAGTACGGGAACAAAAAAGCCCCAGAATATCCAGCGAAAAGCAGAAGGGGTTCCTTTATGCAGCCGATAATAGTCGATCAACGAAACCAGGGAAAGGATAAAAAACATTCCAAAGTGCACCAGTTTATCCCACGGAATCCCCTCGGGCATACCGGGCAACTGAGAAGGCGATATGATACATGTGGCAATGAAAATGACGAACCCTGTAAGCAATGGAAGGAATGTATAGCGGAGCACAATCTTCATAAGCGAATGATTTATGGTGGGTGATTGCAAAGATAGCAGGGATTTATAAACATATAACTAAAAGATCGATTCAATTTCACAAAAAATTTGTTTCTTTGTCTGAAAAAGGTACGGAAGCGATATTAACCGCTTTTAATGATAAAACATAGGTATCCGGAGAAAAATATGAGGAAAAGTATTCTTTTAATGCTGGCAGCATTTGCTGTAATGCAGCTTGTGGCACAAACATCTGCCGAGAATAAAAATCAGCGTTATTACGACATCAATAAAAACATCGATATATTTAATTCTGTTCTTCGGGAACTGGATCTGTTTTATGTAGATAGCATCGAAGTAAATAACCTTGTGCAGGGAACCATCAACAACATGCTCACCCGGCTCGATCCTTATACCGAATACTATGCAGAAGAGAATATGGGCGATCTGCAATTTATCACCACGGGCGAATATGCCGGTATTGGCGCCATCATTTCTTACAACAACGGACGTGTAATCATCAACGAACCCTACGAAGGGTTGCCGGCCGATAAAGCAGGGTTAAAGGCCGGTGATGCAATCCTGGATATCGATGGCGAAGACATGCGTAAAGCCTCCGTGAAACAGGTAAGCGACAAATTAAAAGGCACGCCGGGTACCAAGCTGAAGCTGACGATACAACGACCCGGAGAAAAGAAACAACAAACACTCACCATTGAACGCGAAAAGATAGAAATGGATCCAATTACCTATGCAGGAATGGTGAGCAAGGAAACCGGCTACTTTCATTACGGGAGCTTCACGGCCAACAGTGCAGAGAGGGTGAAAGAGACCGTCTCTGAACTCAAGCAGAAAGGAGCTACTTCACTGATCATCGATCTTCGCGGCAATGGCGGGGGCATTCTCGATGAGGCAGTGAACGTAGTGAACCTGTTTGTACCCAAAGGCGAGGAAATTGTGTACACCAAAGGAAAAGTAAAACAATGGGACAGATCCTACCACACCCAGAATCAGCCATTGGATGAAATCATCCCCATTGTCGTGTTAATTGACACTGGCTCCGCTTCCGCTTCAGAGATTGTGGCAGGAGGCCTGCAGGACCTTGACCGTGCCGTCATCGTGGGTAATCGTTCTTTTGGCAAGGGACTGGTACAAACACCTCGCGACCTGCCCTATGGTGGAAACATCAAAATTACCACCTCCAAGTATTACATCCCCAGCGGACGGTGTATTCAGGCACTTGATTATTCACACCGCAATCCCGACGGAAGCGTAGCCCGTGTACCCGACTCACTCACCAGTGTATTTAAAACAAGAAACGGCAGAGAAGTACGAGACGGAGGGGGCATCACGCCCGACATCACCGTCCCGCAGAAGAACGGTGGTACCATTACCTATTACCTGATGGCGGAAAACATCATCTTTGATTTTGTAACCGAGTGGATGCAGTCGGACCGGAAAATAGACTCCCCGGAAAAATTTCACTTATCGGATGCCGATTATGATGCATTCCGGGAATTTGTGAAAACGAAGGACTTCAAGTACGATCAACTGAGCGAACGCTCGCTGGAGCAACTGAAAAATATGATGGAGTTTGAAGGGTATATGGATGTTGCATCTGCAGAGTTTAAAGCTTTGGAAGAGAAGCTGCATCCTGATCTGGATCGTGATCTGGAATTATTCAATGAAGATATCAGAAAGATGATTGAGTCGGAAATTGTACAGCGCCGTTATTACAAAAAGGGAGTACTCATTCATCAACTTTCCGACGATAAAGTGTTCGATAAAGCTTTAGAAGTACTGAGTAATCCCGATTTGTACCGTATCCTTCTTCAACCCAAGCCGGCAAATATTCCTCCTGCAAAAGAGATAAAGGAAAAACTTAAAAATCAATACTCATAAAAGGAGGTATTAATCGGTCGTTCAGAGGGCTTTGGGTCTTGGGGCTGAATTTTGGAGATTGGGATGAATGGTTCACTCTCCGGAATTAAGGTTTTAAGAATGAAAGCATTTACAACGATATTTTTTACCTTTTGTCTGCTTCTGCAAACTACATCACAGGAGAGTCGTGTTTCCCTGCTTTTTGCCGGTGATGCAATGCAGCACCTTCCGCAGGTGCAGGGTGCAAGAAACGATGACGGCAGCTATTCGTACGACTCCTGCTTTTATTGGGTGAAAGACCGCATTTCGGCAGCCACTCTGGCAGGCCTAAACTTTGAAACAACTCTCGGAGAGGTTCCCTATACCGGCTATCCGCTCTTCAGCTCGCCCGATGCTTTTGCCTTTGGCCTGAAAGATGCCGGTTTTGATATTTTCTTTATGGCCAATAACCATGCTTTTGACCGGGGTAGTAAAGGGCTGGAGCGAACGATTGACCTGTTGGATTCCATTGGCATCAAACACACAGGCACTTTCAAAACGGAAGCAGCACGTGCCTTACATTATCCGCTGATAATCATCAAAAAAGGGATTCGCATTGCATTTTTAAACTACACATACGATACAAACGGACTGGTTGTAAAGGAGCCCAACAGGGTGAATATGGCCGACACGAATCTCATTAAACAAGATCTCCGCCACACACAACTATACAAGCCGGACATCATTATTGCCCAAATGCATTGGGGAGAGGAATACCTCACGACTCCTTCGATCAGGCAGAAAAGCCTGGGTGATTTTTTGTTGCGCAATGGCGTGCGCATCATCATCGGGCACCACCCGCATGTGGTACAGCCTGTTGTGGTGGAAAAAGGTGAAGACGGTATTCACAATGTGGTCTACTACTCATTGGGAAACTTTGTTTCCAACCAGCAACGCAGGCATACTGACGGGGGAATGCTTGCGGAAATTGTAATCAGCAGAAAAGAGGCTGATTCGCCGGTTGTCATCGAATCGTGCGATTATTCACTTGTCTGGGTTCAAAAGCTGCGACGTCACGGGAAGGTCGATTTCAGGCTCATTCCGTCCCAGGAGGAGGACAGACCTTCAATGAACGAAGAAGATAAACAAAAGATGAATAACTTTGTTCTGGATGTTGAGAGAATAGTTCAGCAGGGTTTATAATATCATATCAATGGAATTGATCGATTTTACCATACGCATACTGGCCGCCACAGCGGCTGGAGGAGCTTTGGGACTGGAACGTGAGTCGAATAACAAAAGTGCCGGTTTACGCACCCACACGCTGGTTTCGCTCAGTGCCTGCATATTTGCACTTATCTCGCTCAGGGTGGTTGAAAACACCGGAACGGGAGACCCCACACGCGTTTTGGGACAGATTGTCACCGGGATCGGGTTTCTGGGTGCAGGAGTGATTCTGCACAGGGGAGCAAACGTGCAGGGGCTGACTACGGCAGCCACCATCTGGAGCAGTGCAGCATTGGGCTGTCTGGCCGCATTTGGATTTTACTGGGAGCTGGCTGCTGCCACAGTTTTGATAATCTTCGTCAATACCGCTTTTAAAAAGGCCGACCTGTGGTTCCTAAAAGATCGGGAAAAGAAAAAAAATTCCGACAAAGATAATGATTTTCTCGAATAGGACAGCCAGTTCATCAAAACAATACAGGGAACAGTCTGTTTACATGATTTCGGCAACCAAAATACCGGTGCACGACTTCTGTCCCCCGCAATAGTCGCTGAGTGTATGTTCGTCCACAATCACCTTGTTCCAGGCACTGGAAGCATGGATAAAGGTCAGTTTATCCTCTTTTTTATAAGCAAACCCTACGTGCGAAATATCCAATCCTTCAATATTGGTGGTAAAACAGATCAATGACATGTGAGGAATCAATGGTGCAGCATGTGCAATTTTTATTTTGGGAAGATAGGCAAAGCCTCCTCTCCGGTTGATTTCCATCTCCACTGCCACTATCTCCTGCAACATAACATCATCAGTCTTCAGGTGTTTGTAGGCAGCTCTGTGAGCAGACATATAATTGATCGTTTTCTCTTCCATGACTCCTCCCAACCCCACAGATATATTATGAACCCTTTCGTTTCGTTCATTCTCGTACACCCAGTCAGATGTGTAATGAAGCCGCGAAGCATATCCGTCGGTCACACCGTCACGGTAACGAATCTTTTGCAGTTCGGCTAGATAGGTTTCGAAGGAGGTATTTTCCATCTGCACTGAGCGGACAAGTGCGATCACCGTTTCCACGAATGTGGTACAATCGAATTCCCGTAGATTCACCACCAACGTTTCCCCATCCTTTATCTCAAGTGTATTGGCTACATAGGGCTTTCCAAGAAAAAAAGTCGCCGTTTTTTCCAGCAGGACATCTCCGGAGTGATTTTTAAAAGGTTCGATGTAGGAGAGATATTGATTGAAAATTTGCCTGTCTTCGAAGGTAAAATACGCTTTTGGCTGCGCAGAGATCAGTCCGGCAGCCAAAAACATACATATTATAACGGGGATTGACTTATTTTGATTTTGCACGGGCTATCACCTATTGTTCATTTTTACTCTTTTCTCCTGCTCTTTGCGTATTTTCTTGTTTTGTTTGTCTATTTTTTTGTTTTCGCTCCCCCATTGTTTCATCCACTTCTTTTCTCGTTTGGCAATTTCTTTATTGCGCTTTTCAATCTCTTTGTTAATTCTCTTCATCTCCCTGTAAGATAGAGGATTAAGAAAAATCAATTTATCGTTTAGAAACACACGGTCACGGCGTGCAATGGCTGGGTTCCTGCTGCGTCCGTAATCGACATAGATGTCTCTCCAATAACGGCTTTTGTTGCTCATCATTGCTTTCATGCGGTGAAATTCAGCAGATCCCGGCTTGATGCCATACCGCTGAGCTATCACTCCCCATCCGTTTCCACTTAGATTATCCTGGTAAATTCCGATCAAATCTCTCACGGGAACATCGAGAAAGTTGCTTATTTCCAGTCCCAGCGCAACATTGCCCCAGTTGAAGTCAAAACCGCCGAAAAGCTGAACTAGTGTGTTGCGGGGAACACCATAGTGATTTTCATACAACACAATCACCTCATCATCGGCATAACGATCGGCGTAACTCCCGATAATTCTTGAAAACTGCTGGTAATCAGATTGTGCAAACATCACAATGGAAAACAGCATCAACAAAATTGCAGTAATTAGCTTTTTCATATTCTTTCTTTCAGTTTAATTTTTCTTATTGCTTTGATAGATGGAAAGAAAAATGGTTTAAAAGGAAATCACAAAGCACCCTGAGTCTGGATTTATTTTATTGTCACTGCGAAGAAGTTGTAAAAACAGAGTTTCCAGACCGAAGTTACGTCTGTTTCGTTTTTGCCAGCAAATAGTAATCCATTATGGTCATGGCAGCCATGGCCTCCACAATGGGCACGGCACGCGGTAACACACAAGGGTCATGTCTGCCTCGGGCTTTCAGGGGAATATCCTTGCCATGAATATCAACCGAGCGTTGTTCGGTAAGGATGGTGGAGACTGGTTTAAATGCCACCCGGAAATAAATATCCTGACCGTTGGAAATACCGGCCTGAATACCGCCGGAATTATTGGTACGGGTGCTAACAATACCGTGATCGTTATAAAAAGAGTCATTCACCTCCGAGCCGCGGCCGGTGACATTGAATCCCATCCCGTACTCAAAGCCTTTGACAGCGTTAATGCTTAACATGGCCGAACCCAGGGAGGCGTGTAATTTCCCGAAGACGGGCTCACCCAGGCCTACGGGTGTACCTTTGATGACGCAAGTGATGATGCCGCCGATGGTATCTCCCTGATAGCGGACCTCATTAATAAGTTTGATCATCCGTTCCGCCACTTCAGGGTCAGGACAGCGCACCATGTTGTCTTCCGTGCGCGAGAGGTCGTACTTCCTGTAGTCGTTCTCCAACGCAATTTCTCCTACCTGAGAGGTGTATGCTGTAATGCCAATCTGAAACTGACGAAGCCAAAGCTTGGCCACCGCACCGGCTACGATGCGGGCGATGGTTTCCCGCGCGGATGAACGGCCCCCGCCGCGGTGATCGCGTATTCCATATTTCTGCTGATAGGTAAAATCGGCATGCGACGGACGAAATACCTCCTTCAGGTTATCGTAATCTGAGGATTGTTGATTTTCATTTCTCACCATAAATCCGATGGGTGTACCGGTAGTTTTTCCCTCAAATACCCCTGAGAGTATCTCTACCTTATCGGATTCTTTCCGGGGAGTGGTAATGCGAGATTGTCCCGGGCGTCTTCTATCCAGCTCCGCCTGAATAAAATCCATATCCAGCACCAATCCAGGGGGGCAGCCGTCAATCACGCCACCGACAGCAGCGCCGTGCGATTCACCGAATGAGGTCAATCTGTATATCGTCCCAAATGTATTCATATGTACGTTCCCGTTCCGGGTATTCCGGCGAATAAAACAACTTTTTTATTTAACAGCTACATCCTGATCCGCAGCCACAGGATCCATCATCCTCGCTATCTCCGCCACATGAGGAGCCACAACCGCCAGAGCCACAACCGCAGCCACCTCCACTAAACAAAGCGGCAATTTCTTCGGCCGAGGCGTCGCGAACACCCATTACCGTGCCCTCGAAATGCATGGTCTCACCTGCCAGCGGATGGTTGAAATCCATGGTCACCTGTTCTTCTCCAATAGAGACCACCGAGCCCATCAATCGATTTCCGGATGAATCCATCATGGGCAACGTGTTGCCCTCGAAGAGCATCTCCTCGTCAATCTTTCCGTCGACCTCAAAAATATTTTTGGGGAGCTCTATGATTTTGTTTTCGTCATAATCTCCATAGGCCTCTTCCGGCGTAAGCTGAAAAGAGAACGCATCCCCTTCCGAAAGACCGTCGATCTGTTTTTCAAATGCTTCGAGCATGGAGTTGGTACCAAAGATAAAAGCCAGTGGTCTCTCGGCAGTCGCCTGTTCCATCAATTCGCGTTCTTCGCCTTCGCCCACATTTAAATCATAGGTAAGCGTGACATATTTGTTGTCGGAAATTTTCATTGTCTATTGTGTTTTATATATATATGATTGATCTTATCCATTGAAACAATCTTCCATGACCGATGTTTACCCGTTCACGGCATTTTTTAGATTATTAAGAGCTTTCTCCAGTACCCGTCGTGACGTGCCCACATTGAGCCGCATAAAGCCCTCACCTCCTTCGCCAAAGATCGTGCCATCGTTCAGGGCCAGTTGCGCCTTCTTCACAAAGAGACTGACCAGCTCGGGTTGAGAAAGGCACAAAGCCCTGCAATCGAGCCATACCAAAAAAGAAGCTTCCGGCAAGATGGCTTTGATCTGAGGAATATTTTCCTTCAGGTAATTCTGTACAAAGTCAACATTGCCCTGCACATAATCGTTCATTTGATCAAGCCATTCTTCCCCTTCTTCGTAAGCTGCGGCCGTGGCAGTATAGGCAAAAATAGTTCCCTGCGACAGTTCACGCGGTTCCAGGTAGCCAAGATATTTTTCCCTGATCTTTTTATCGGGAATTACCGCAAAGGAGCTGACTATCCCGGCAATATTGAATGACTTGCTGGGAGCCATCAGCGTCAGGCTTATCTCTTCCGCTTTTTGTGATACGGTGGCAAAAGGTGTGTGCCTGAAGCCGGATAAAGTCATGTCTGCGTGAATTTCGTCCGAGATTACCACCATCCCGTTGTCGTAACAGATTTCAGCCAGTTCTCGAAGCTCATGGCTGTTCCACACCCTTCCTCCGGGATTGTGAGGATTACACAAAATGAACATCTTGCATGCATGTTGAGAGACGATGTTCCGTAAGCTGTCAAAATCCATCCGGTACCGGCCATCTTCCAGAATCAGTGGATTATTGATCACATTCCGGTTCAAAGCCTCCGGCACCAAACGAAACGGGTGATAAACAGGTGGTTGAATAACAATGTTATCTCCCTTTTCAGTGAAGACGTCGATGGCAAATGCAATGCCTTTCACCACACCCGGCACAAAGTTTACCTGTTCTTTTTGTACCTCCCAGCCGTGACGTTTTTGCAGCCACCGGATGATGGAGTTTATATAGTTTTCGGGGGGGATTGTGTAACCGAAAATGCCGTGCTCCACCCGTTTTTGCAGTGCCTCTATGATGGGTGGGGGTGACCTGAAATCAGTATCGGCCACCCATAAGGGTATCAGACCGTCTTCGCCGTACAGCTGTTTGAGTCTGTCCAGTTTCACACTGTCGGTATGGGACCGATCGACAACCTCATCAAAATTATATTTCATGTTTCGTGAATATTTTACGAAAGAGTGTGGAACGAAAATTCGTTTTTAAACTATGATTCAATTTAATAATAGCTGCTCTTCAGCATCTCATTATGCCTTACTTTCCGGCCTCCGAAATTCAGCGATTCAAAGGCCAGTCCCAACAAAAACTGATGATTCACAATCTTCGTGGAGAGTTCGTTTACATCTGTCTGGTAATAATCTCCGAGATAGCCTGCACGCAATGTAATTCTATTCAGGGGAACATCTACTGTGAAATAGTTTCGCAGCGCCAGCTGGTTGTGGAAGGAGCCAAGGTGCACAGTACCCTTGTTATTCCCCAGAGTAAAGATTTCGTAGTACGAATGTCCGTACTCCGGAGAAAAAAACAGACCAACAAAAGGAGTAGACAGTTGCCAGCGCAGGGTGCCCCAACGAAAACTACAGAGTGCCATTGCAGAGAGGTTGAGGTTGGTGGATACTTTCAGTGATCCCGGATTGTTGGAGTTCCGCACATTGTAAATTCCCCCCAGGGAAGCTTCCCATCCGGGGCCCCCCAATAATTTAAAACGGGATGTTTGTATGAGGGGATAAAAGCTGGTCAGGTAATACCTTATGTCACCGTAATATTCCGATGCCGAAGCGGTAGGATTCTCGGTGATGCCTACCTGTATTTGAAATTGCTGCTGCAACAACAGCTCACCAGCAAAATAAGGAGACCGTTTCAGTCGGTCGTGCATCAGCGTCATGCTCATGCCGCTATATGTGAGCGGCGAAAGATAACTGTCGGATAAATAGGCTTTGCCGATGCCGAACAAGGTGGAATGATTCACCGTGTTCTCCTGCCTTAACAGAAGATGCTCCTGTGAAAACAAACCGCAAAAAAAACTGATCCATACAATTATCAAAGCCACTGTTCGTCTCATGCGATTGTTTTATTTGTTAATCGAATAATTTCATCTGGCCTATTATTTCGTCCCGCAAATCGGCATCGGACAGTGTGCTCTCCCCATTTTCTTCGTCTATTTCCACTTTCATTGTCTCCTGTGGCTCCGGATCTGGTTCTGGGAATCGCAGAGGTTCAAGTTCTTCCACTGTTTTCACTTCGTAGTTCGATATCCGTTTTCCTTTGGCCTTGTAGCTCTTTACGGTGATAAACTCCTCCACGTCGATCTCCAGCGGTTCGCGGAAATCATCATTTCCGCCAAAGACTACTTTTACTCGAGGATAGACCACGTCTGTGAGTAAAAACAATTGAGAAGCAGAATTTTCGCCAAGAAAATTCAACGCCTTCTCCGTGGCTTCGAATGTGAATCGTTTCAGGTAAGCATATCCCTGATCGGCATCGAACAGTGCAGCAGACCATACTTTTCCTTCGTCGAACTTTTCAATACGAAGAATATCGGATGGAAAATGGTTGGTCAGGTCGAAATTGCAAATACGATAATCGCCGCTTCGGGTAGCGACCAGAATCATATCATCGCCCTGAAACTCGCCGAGATATTTTCCTCCCCCCTCGTAGTTGAGACGCAGTACATCAGGGTCGAACCACACCTTGCGCCCACCCAGCGTGGACAGCCCCTTGTGCTTCAACTGAATGCGGTGCACATCAGCTTTGGTCAGGATGTTGCCCATTGCGCCACGCCCCTTAATTGCTATTTCACTAAAATCTTTTTCAAACTGCAGAATCCGCAAGCGAGGTTTAGGCTTCAGAATTACTTTGATGGTTTCGGCTTCGCCGTTGGGGTTCGCACTGAAATATGCAATACGTGATCCCGTTTTTTCTTTGGTCAGGTCGTATTCTTTGTCACGCGTAACACCGGTTACAGAGAAACGTTTGATATAATGGGGCCCCGTCTTGCCATCGCGATACACTACGTTGTAGATGGTACGTTTGTCGTTCTTCTTAAACACATTCGCGTAGAGTATTCCCTTGCCAACAAACATCTTCTCGCTGACCTTCACCACCTTATATTTACCGTCCTTAAAAAAGACGATGACTTCGTCGATATCGGAACAATTGCACACAAACTCATCCTTCTTCATGCCAGTACCGATGAATCCTTCTTCCCGGTTCACATAAAGCTTTTCGTTGGCTTCGGCCACCTTGACTGCTTCGATATTTTCAAAACTGCGTATTTCCGTTCTTCTGGGATAATTCTTTCCATACCGCTCTTTCAACATCAAATACCAGGAGATGGTATAATCCACCAGATTGTTGAGATGGTGATTGATCTCTTCAATCTCCTCATAGAGTTTTGCAATGATCTCGTTAGCCTTGTCGGAATTAAACTTGAGAATACGCGCCATTTTAATCTCCATTAATCTGACGAGGTCCTCCCGTGTGATCTCCCTGATAAAGCCGGATTTGAACGGTTCCAGCCTTTTATCAATGTGAGCAAGGGCAATATCCATGTTGCCCGCATTTTCAAACTCTCTGTCCTTGTAAATCCGTTCTTCGATAAAGATTTTTTCGAGGGAAGCAAACAGGAGCGCTTCCTGCTTTTCGCTCCGTTCTATCTCCAGTTCAAGGCGCAGGCTCTCTTTTGTAGTATCTACGGATACCCGCATCACATCGCTCACAGTTAGAAAGTGCGGCTTATTGTCATCAATGACGCAACAGTTGGGAGAGATGCTGATCTCACAGTCGGTGAAAGCATAAAGGGCATCAATGGTTTTGTCGGATGATACCCCCGGGGCAAGCTGCACTTGTATCTCCACGTTTTGCGCAGTGATATCGTCTACTTTTCTGATCTTAATTTTTCCCTTGTCGTTTGCTTTCAGGATAGAATCTACCACGCTTGCGGTCGTCCTTCCGAAGGGAATATCTTTGATTACAAGAGTTTTATTATCCAGCTTCGAGATGGTTGAGCGCACTTTCACCGAACCGCCACGTTCACCGTCGTTGTATTTTTCCACATCAATGTAGCCGCCCGTTTGAAAATCGGGATACAACTTGAACGATTTCCCTTCGAGGTAAGCTATGGCAGCATCACACAGCTCGTTAAAGTTGTGTGGCAGTATCTTGGAAGACAAGCCCACGGCGATGCCTTCCGCTCCCTGTGCCAGAAGCAGCGGGAACTTGGCAGGAAGGGTCACCGGCTCCTTGTTTCTGCCGTCGTACGAGGGCTTCCATTCGGTGGTTTTAGGGTTAAACAGCACTTCGATAGCAAACTTTGTCAGACGGGCCTCAATGTACCGTGGCGCTGCAGCTCCATCACCGGTAAGAATATTTCCCCAGTTACCTTGCGTGTCAACCAGCAAATCTTTTTGCCCTAGTTGCACCAGTGCATCGCCAATAGAAGCGTCACCATGCGGATGGTACTGCATGGTGTTTCCAATGATGTTCGCGACTTTGTTGTAACGGCCGTCATCCATTCGCTTCATAGCGTGCAGGATGCGACGCTGAACGGGTTTCAAACCGTCGGAGATGTGCGGCACGGCACGTTCCAGAATTACATAGGAAGCATAGTCCAAAAACCAGTTTTGGTACATCTTGGAAAGATTGAGCGTACTGTCGCCGCCCAGTTTTACGGGTATCTTTGGATTGGTCCCCGGCTTGTAAGACAAATCAGTTTCCTCCTCCTCACCCAATCTTCTCTCTTCCGTTATTTCGTCGTCGTTAATTTGATCTGAAGACATACTTCTATTTACTATACAAATGCTACGTCGACGGCTTTGGAAACCGAAGTCGTATACTTCTTGCTATAGGATGTTTCTGTTTAATAAAAATTCGTTCAAAGATAGGAAATTTGAGGGTTAATACAAAAAGTTTTTTCCGGTACATCCTACCGGCTCGGCAAATCTACCCTCCGGGGAAGAAAACCACAAATGTTACCCGTTTGAAGAAGTAGCCGTGTAAAAAGAAAAAAAAATGCAGGAATTAAACTACTTTTGCAGTAAACTGTTTAAAAGACAAGATGGTTTCTGGAAGATCCCCGGGAAACATTATTAGCAGAAAACGCTGGATAAAAATAACAAGAACATTGATCATAAATAAAAAAAGTCTATGAAGAAAGTAAATTCAACTCAAGCGGCTAAAACTCCGTTTATGCTGCTTTTAACGACACTCCTGCTCGCGTCGTGCGGAAGTGTTCCGTTTACGGGAAGAAAGCAATTGCAACTTGTGTCGAATCAGGAGGTCATCGCATTGAGTTTGCAACAGTATCAGGATTTCATTCGTACGGCTCCCGTGGAAAAGGGTACAGCGAATGCCCAGATGGTTGGTCGCGTCGGCTCTCGCATCGCCAATGCGGTGAAAACCTTTTACACCAACAACGGATACGCATCGGAATTGGAAAACTTTTCATGGGAATTCAATCTGGTGAAAGACAACAGTGTCAATGCTTTCGCCATGCCGGGAGGCAAGGTTGTCATCTACACAGGATTGCTGCCGGTCACCCAGACTGAAGAAGCTTTGGCGGTGGTTGTAGGCCACGAAATTGCTCATGTGATTGCCCAGCACTCCGGAGAAAGACTCAGCCAGCAAGTAGCACTTCAGTACGGAGGAGCCGTTGCAGGTGGGCTGTTGGGCAACTCTCAGGTTGCACAGCAGTTGGGGCAAACCGTTTTTGGTCTTGGCGCACAGTATGGTGTAATGATGCCTTATGCACGCAAGCAAGAGTATGAAGCGGATGAGATTGGACTAATCATCATGGCTATTGCGGGATATAACCCACAGGTGGCCGTCTCTTTCTGGACCAGGATGGCTCAGAGCGGGGCAGGTGCGCAGGTACCCGAATTTCTCAGCACACACCCCTCAGACAGCAAGCGCATTGCAAAAATTGAACAGATCATGCCAAACGTGATGCAATACTACAAAGGGTCAAACATTCAGAACCAGACAACAGCTCCTATCAAGATAAAAGCCGACGTACCCGTCGAAACGAAAAAGGCCAACACATCTAAAGAGTGGACTTTCTGAGAACAAAAAAAGCAAAAGCGGTGTTCCTTTACGAAAAACACCGCTTTTGTTATTTATTTTCTACTATTTTTACTTTCTCAATCGATGTAGAGATCTTATCAAAGCCTCGTCGGCACCTATTTTACGTATGGCAAGAACTGTAAGTATGAGGGCGATCACAGGCATAATAATGCCCACACCCACCTTCTGAAACACCAGGGTCTCCACTGGAAACAGTTTGTAAAAGACAAAGCCAAAATAAAGGTAAAAACCGACTATCAGCACAACGTTGAAAATCGACAGGCGAATCTGCAGCATCCTCTGTTTATAGAGGAAGACCGTGATCAGAGACAAGATCGAACTCGACATGCTCACCGCGAACAACCCCCAGGTAGAATCATTGAGAACGTCGTTCAGATAGATGCCCATCGCTTCAAAAACCACCTTGTCGCCATTATATACAAAAAATGCCAATGGCGTTACCGATGCCAAAAGCATCGCTGCGGCCGCCAACAGCAAAAAAAGCGTCTGAATCCGTTGCAACATGATCTCAGAAGAGTTCTTTTTCCCTGGAAGGATTGCGATAATATATCTCCTCTTCTTTCCATTCTTCGATGGCCAGGAGGGAGGGCTTGGGAAGCTTCTCGAAGAAACGGGAGATCTCAATCTGTTCGTGGTTTTCAAATACCTCTTCAAGATTGTCGCTGTAGGAGGCAAACTCCTGCAGCTTGGCATCAAGATCCTGTTTCATTTCCAGGGACATCTGGTTGGCACGTTTGCTGATAATCCGCACCATTTCGTATACATTTCCAACAGGTTCGGCTAATTTCATCACATCCTGTGTTTCCGTGTTGGAGCTGGCAGCAATTTTTCTATAATCCATTGTACTATATCAATTATTTTCAGTTATTCAATTTGTGGGCAGCACATCTATTTTTCCCTGCGCTTCCTTGTAATACCCTTTTGCTTCGGCGCTATACTTCCCCTCCGGGAAAGTGTTGGTGTAATTGAAATATTCGTCAAGCACCATGCGATAACGTTCCGGCTGGGTAAGCAGCGTACTTCGCTGAGCATACTCATAACGAGCCCTGAGAATGGTGATCTGGTAATCTTCCAGATACTTCGAATAGGGATAGCTTTTTATTGCTTCACGAGCCGTTATTACAGCCGACTCGTAATTGTTTCCCATATAATTTCCAAGGTCGAGATAGAGTTGAGCGGCCAGAAGCTCTTTATAAGCCAGCTTTTCCTGCAATTCAAACAGGTAATTTTTGGCTTGTTCGCCTCTCTCGGTCTGCGGGTAACGTTCAATATATTTTTGAAACTCTGCAATAGCACGGTAGGTTTTGGACTGATCCAGACGGGCATCGGGCGAGTCCAGATACATGCCGTAAGCAGAATAAAACAATGCCGGCTCGGCATATTCCCCCTTTGGATACGTATTATAATAAGTGGTGAACACCTCCGTGGCAGAGTAATAATCTCTTGAATTGTAATGGCTCTGAGCCAGCAAATACAAAGATTCCTCCGCTTGGGCTGTCCCCTTCATGAAGGTCACCAGTTCTTCGAGGAGTGTTATGGACCGATTGTATTTTCCCTCTTCAAAATATTTTTTCGCATAGGTGTATTTCAAGTCTCTGTCGGTACTTTTCAATATTTTGTTGTACTCATTACAGGAAACCAGCACCAAAGCGAGCAGCAAAAAACAGACAGGTTTTATTCTCATTTCGTTACAACTCGGTTTAAGCGTGCAAATTTACAGAATCTTTCTCATTTTACGGCCAGAGTTTTCTCTTTTTATTCAATTTTAGGATTTTGAGCCCATATATTGCAATATACTTTCTACATATCTACGATCATTCGACAACTTTGGCACCTTATTCTGACCACCTGCTCTCTCCCTGTATTTCATCCAGTCATAGAACACCCCCTTTTCCAGTACCCTTACAATGGGGAGCCCCAAGGAGAGATTGTAGGAACGTTTTGCTTCGTAGTCGGAGTTCAGCTTTTTGAGACTCTCGTCGAGCACCGTCGTAAATACGGTTATGTCTTTCGGTGGAATTTCGAATTCGACGAACCATTCATGGGCACCGTTGTTTTTATCTCCAAAATAAACCGGCGCAACGGTATATTCGTTGATTTTAGCCTGGGTACGGCGACAAGCTTCGTCGATGGCCCGGTCGGCATTGTCCACAATCAGCTCTTCCCCAAAGGCATTGATAAACTGTCGGGTGCGTCCGGTCAACTTAAACAGGTAGGGGTCGGTGGAGGTGAACTCAATGGTATCGCCTATTTTGTAACGCCACAACCCGCCACTTGTGCTGATCACCAC
>NZ_DCEN01000031.1:0-7683 GCF_002316955.1 Proteiniphilum sp. UBA1028 | reverse complement strand
TTATCCCATTCCCCGGAAGAAATAAATTCGTAATAGATCTCATTATCGAGTAGCAGAAGCAGGTCTTTTGACTCAGGAGCAAACTGCACGCCGAAAAAACCTTCGGAAGCATTGTAGGTTTCCCAGTAACGCATCCGTTCGGTGGGTAGCAGCTTTTTATATTGTTCCTGAAACGGAAGAAAACTCACCCCCCCATGAAAGAATACTTCAAGGTGCGGCCATATATCGGGAATATCCCTGCCGGTTTCCTCCGCAATCTTTTTTAATAAGACAAGCATCCACGAGGGTACTCCCACCATCGCGCGGATATCGCTGTCGATCGCATAATCGGCCAGTTTCCGCAACTTCTCCTCCCAATCGGGAAGCAACGCAATGCTTTCGGGTGTTCTTCTACGCTTGACCAGTGCAGGCAGGTTTTTCATCAATATCGCAGAGATATCTCCTGTATAAACGCCATTTCCTATACGGTTAACCTGCTGACTTCCTCCCAGCACAAGCGTTTTACCTAAAATAAAGGAACTGTCGGGATAATGCACGGCATACATCCCCAGCATATGGTAACCCGCCCGGTAATGGCCGTTGAATAACGACTCTCTGGTCACGGGGATATATTTGCTTTTGTCTTCCGTCGTTCCCGAAGACATGGCAAACCACCGCACCGGAGTATCCCAAAGTACGTTCGTCTGTTTTTCGATCAGAATTTTATCGAGCCAGGGGCGTAAACCCTCATATGCTATTACGGGAACATGTGTGCGAAAATCACTCTCATTTCCAACCTTATCAAAATGGTTTTCAATCCCATACTGCGTTTTTCGTCCATGCTCCAACAGGTAGTTTAATGTTTTTTGTTGTGTCCCCAACGGATCCTTTACAAATTTTTCTACCGGCCTGTAATGGGAGGCAAGTATATTACGGGCTATTTTTCGAATCATTTACAGCGTATGAATAGTAGGGGACAAAGGTATGCAGGAGTTTCTGAAAATTGAAAAATAAAATCACAATTTTCGATAAAAACAGCTATCCGATGCGGCTTATTTTTCGTAACCGCTCCTCGTCGATAATCTTTATTTTTCTGCCGTCGATGGTTATGAGACGCTCATTCACGAAGTTAGAGAGGGTGCGAATGGCATTGGAGGTGGTCATGTTTGAAAGGTTGGCCAGGTCTTCACGTGCGAGATAAATGTTGATGGTTGCTCCGTCTTCTTCCAGTCCGTAGCTCTCCTTGAGAAAGATCAGCGATTCAGCCAGCCTGCCACGTACATGCTTTTGAGTAAGGTTAACCACCCGCTGATCGGCAATACCCAGATCCACAGAAAGCATTTGGATAAAAAACAGCGCAAGATCGCCGTTGTTGCGCAGGAATTGCTCTATCGTTTCCATGGGAATCATGCACACGGTACACGACTCAAAAGCCGAAGCAGCAGTCACATACGGTTCCCGGGCAAAATAAGCTCTGTACCCAAAATACTGAACCGGACGGATGATTCTGATGATCTGACATCTGCCGCCAACGCCGCTTTTAAAAATCTTCACCTTCCCTTTAAACAGACACATCAAGTCCTGCGGCGTTTCGTCTTCGAGATAGATCAGTTCATTTTTTTTAAAATGGACAATACGCGCATTGTTGCGCAGCTGATCTCGCTCAACGTCCGTCAACATCCTCCAGATTTCGGGTAAGCTAGAGGACAAATCAATTACTTCTTTCTTCTTCCCTGGCATACGTGCTGTAGAACTATGTTCTAAAACACAAATGTAAATATTATTTTCCGAAGAGTAAAAAAAACTAATAATAAAATGTATATTACTGCGTTAAAAAAAAATGTAAGTTTGCAGTTCAGAATGAAAAAAGGAGTCATCTTGCATATTTTCTTTCTCATTATTGTCTCTTACAACTGTTTCGCGTCGAGGCAGACACAGACAGACACGATCGTAAACAGGACAATGAATGCTGCTGAAAAATACAACGACCTGGTAGAACATTACTCGGCCGAGGTATATACACGTACTTACGTGGAGACGGTAAAGAAAAACTTCTTTTATAAATACACCCACCTGATTCCTCGATTTGTGTTGCACGACCCCAAGAACGACGAGGCGGTGATTGAGACAATCAGCGACCTGCGTTACGATTTCCCCAACACCTACGTGCAGGATATTCGCTATGTTTCAGGGACGCTCACCGGGCGTAAAGATATTGAAATGATACCGTTCGAGTTGCTTAACATAAACATATACGGCGAAACCACCAACGACGAGAGTTTTTTTATGCCTACCCGGTTCAGTACGGCGAAATATTACCGCTATGAGCTTTATCAAACATTTACCGAGAATAACAAAACCTACTACAACATCCATTATACCCCCATCTACGAAAACACGAAACTGCTGAAAGGTTCGTTTATTGTAGAACATGGCACCTGGAGGATCATTTTTTTCAGGGGTGAGGGGTTGGGCATCTTTTCAGACTTTTCGTTTGAAATGACCATGGGCAACGAATGGATTACCAACTACCTGCCGGTACGTTTCACCATTTACCAGACAGTCGCGTATCTTGGCAACGTACTGGCCGGAAGGCACCTGGCAACGATTAAGTACAACGACATCCAGCTGCGTCAAATCAAAGAAACGCCCCGTTCACTCAATATCAGCGATACCTACAAAGTGCGACTCGACTCGGTACCTGTACGCAGCGATTCTGTCTTTTGGGAAAAGATGAGGCCTATACCTCTCCAGGCAATGGAAAGAGACGTAATCAGCCGTTATATTTCGCATCAAAAGGAACGAACAAACAACGAGAGAATCGACACCCTCTCCGGTGTGCAACGAGCCCAGCAGGTAGCCCAGCGAATGGTGATGAATTCAAGTTACAAATACCGTTCAACGCGAATTGGCTACTCGGGGTTGTTGAACCCGCTAATGCTGGGATATAGTTCGCGCGACGGGGTCACCTACCGACAGAAGCTATCGTTTAACATCGATTTAAAACACGGCCGGACAGTGGGTATCAACGCCTTCGCTGGATATATGTTCCGCCGAAAAGAGTTTTTCACCGACTTCACCACCTCCTGGAATTACGATCCCTATCACCTGGGAAGCGCCACTTTTTCTGTGGGCAACGGAAATCCCACCTACAGTTCGTTGTTTGTCGACCAGATTCGGGACAGCCTTAAAAACAAAGGGCTCACATTCGAAGATATTTCGCTAAATTACTACAAAGACTATTATTTCAAGTTATACAACACCCTGGAAGCGGCCAACGGCCTGTTGCTGCAGACAGGGATAGACTATCACATCAGAAAAAGCAAAAACAATCAGATAAAGTTACGATCTCTGAGCAGCGACAGTGAGCCCATTGCCGGCCTGTTTGGCACAAAGAGGTCGTTCGCCCCTTTCGTCCGTATCAGCTGGACACCCATGCAATATTACCGGTATGAGGGGCGACAGAAAATATACGAACGGTCGGCGTTTCCCACCTTCAAGCTGGAGCTCTCGCGAAGCTTCCTGGATATTCTGGGCAGTACCTCACAGTACAACCGGATTGAATTCGATATCAGCCAGCATATTCCCTTCGGGTTGCGGCACTCGCTTCAGTATCATGTCGGCGCCGGCAAGTTCATCAATCAGAGAACAGAGTATTTTGCCGATTTCGTTTATTTCTCCAAGAACAACTTCCCGGAAAACTGGAACGATGGACTGGGAGGAAACTTCAACCTGCTGAGCCGGGATCTGTACAACGCATCCGATTCCTATATTCAGGGGCACATCATGTTTGAAGCCCCGTTTCTGATCCTCAAGAATATCGATTTTGCGTCCGACTTTGCCGACAAGGAACGCATATACCTCAGCCAGTTGCATACCCCCCAGATCACCTCATACACAGAGCTTGGGTACGGCATCGGCAACCGGTTCTTCAACGCGGGATTCTTCTGCTCATTTCACAAGACTCAATTCAAACAACTGGGAGTAAGAGCAGCATTTGAACTGTAAAGTGTAGAAGCGGCCAGGAGGTAGGGTAATTCAATAATTATTCTGTATATTTGCATAAAACTTCAACAACAGATGATCTGTTTCCCGAATGCGAAGATTAATTTAGGATTGCATGTTGTCTCCCGCCGACCGGATGGGTACCATAATCTGGAGACCATTTTTTACCCCCTCGGCATGAGGGATGCGTTGGAGATCACACCTGCACACAATATGGCACAGGAAGATACCCTTTCTTCCGCAAAATACCGTTTTTTTCAGACCGGCATCCCCATTGAGGGGAAGGCGGAAGATAACCTGGTGATAAGAGCACTCCAGTTGATTTCGGCAGAGAAGCAGATTCCACCCATCGACATTCATTTGTTAAAAAAGATCCCTGCCGGTGCGGGATTAGGTGGGGGGTCGTCGAATGCAGCTTTCATGCTCCGGTTGTTGAACAACACGTTTGCTTTGGGTTACTCCCGAAGGGACCTTTTGCACCTTGCGGCACAGCTGGGTGCCGATTGTCCCTTTTTCATCGGCAATACCCCCTCGTTTGCCACGGGTACCGGTGATATACTGGAGCCGGTGGATGTGTCTCTGGAAAACTACTTTATGCTGCTTGTAAAACCCGACATTGCAGTTTCTACAAAGGAAGCATACGCAACGGTTACCCCCCGACAGCCCGAAGTGTCGTTAAAAGAAATAATTAAAAAACCGGTTTCCGAATGGAAAACATGGATGAAAAATGATTTTGAACTCCCTGTTTTCAAGAAATATCCCGAAATTTGCACCATCAAGCAACAAATGTACAATTTGGGTGCTGCCTACGCGTCTATGAGCGGATCGGGTTCGGCCGTCTACGGTATTTTCGCGCAGGAACCAGCATGGCAAAGTATGTTCCGCCGCTATTCCGTCTGGACAAGCTCATTATGATGACCAGCGGAACCCCGGGGTGCAACCGACCGGCAAAGAAAATGAATAAAATGAGAAAAGTACTATTTTGGCATATCATCGCAGGAGTCTTCTCGCTGTGGACTCTTCAGGCTCAACAGGCTGTATCGCCGCAGAATGTATCTGCCTTCGGCCCTATTCCGGTTCAGAAGCCAGTTATGCTGGACAGCGTGAACCTGAACAACACACCCTATTCCCAGGAGATGCTTCTCGCCTGCTCTGTCTCTTTTCCGGAGCAGGAACGTTTTGCCACGGTGCTCACACCCGATAGCGCCGGATTTTACCATCTCGGTCGACCGGAACACGGGGAAGCATTTCAACTGATCTCGTTTTATGTCACGGGCGACCGTTATGGCAAGGGAAAGATCACCGTTACATCGCCCAATCCGCTGGAGCTATGGATCGACAATGTAAAGCGAGCCACCAAAAACCAGGTTAACGACAGCCTGCACCAGTCGGGACAGGTCGATGCCCATCTGAATGGCTTCACCAACAATGCCCGCATCGTGATCAAGATGCTCACCAGTTCGGAGAACAAGGCGGATCCCGCGGTAAAAATAACACTGAAGCCCGACGAAGCAGACTCGCTGCTTGTCTACACATTTGGAAATGGCAACCAACGCCGTATTCAGATCAAGGACATACTGGAAGGCAAACGAGTGAACAACTCAGCAATCTCCCCCAGCGGACGGTTTGTGCTGCTATCGCTCCGCGAGACACTTCCCGGGGGAGAAAACCGCAACTACACCGAGGTTTACGATGTGAAGCAGAAGCGAATCATTCTCTCAGAACCAGCCGGCCGCACACAGTTGAACTGGATGCCCAAACAGGACCTGCTCTATTATGTGACCGACAGCGAGGAAGGGAGATCGCTTATCACGTTCGATCCGGTGACAAACGAAAACAAGATCATAGCCAAAGGACTTCCGAAAGAGACATTTCACATCGCACCCGACGAAAGATCGCTCTTCTACTCTTCCAAAGAGACGATCGTCATCAGTAATCCGGGAGGACTGAAACGGCTGATCGGCATCGACGACCGCCAGTCGCACTACCGCGACCGCTATTTCCTGTATCGTTACTTCTTCGATTCGGGGCTCACACAGCAACTCACGTTCGGACGGCAAACGGCATCGCTCAACGATGTGACCGACGACATGAAATATCTGCTTTTTTCTACGACCGAAGAGAACCTGGCAGAACGCCCTTTCCGAAAAAGTTCGCTCTACAGGCTCAACCTGGAGACGATGAATGTAGATACCCTATGGAAGGACCAGACCTACACCTACTCGGCTCAATTTTCCCCGGACGGAAAAAAGCTCCTCGTTCACGGTGCTCCCGAGGCATTCAACGGCGTCGGTCTGAATATCCGTCCCGGACAAATAGCCAATAGTTACGACACACAGTCGTTTCTAATGGATATCGCCTCCAAAAAGGTGGAACCGGTCACAAAGTTTTTTGATCCCTCCATCAGTGCCCAGGAGTGGAACACGCTCGACAACCTCATCTATTACCGGGTGGAAGAGGGCGACAGAGTCAATATGTACCGCTATTCCCCCCAGACAAAGAAATTTGAAAAATTGCCACTGAAGGAAGATGTTATCCGCTCATTCAGCATTGCCGAAAATGCTCCATGGGCAACCTATACCGGCATCAGCGCCTCCAACTCAAACAGAAGCTATCTGCTGAATCTGAAAACGATGCAGTCCACGCTCATTGCCGATCCCTACGAGGAGAGATTGAGTAAACTCAACCTTGGAGATGTGAAGGACTGGAGTTACAAAACCACCTTCGGCGACGAGATCGAAGGACGTTATTACCTCCCACCCCACTTTGATCCAAAGAAAAAGTACCCGCTCATCGTCTATTATTATGGCGGCACAAGCCCTACAGCGCGCACGTTTGAGAGTACCTACCCTTTGCACGTCTATGCAGCACAGGATTACGTGGTCTATACCCTTCAACCGAGCGGCACCACAGGCTATGGACAGGAGTTCTCGGCCCGCCATGTGAATGCATGGGGCGAACAGACTGCCGACGAGATCATCGAAAGTGTGAAAGCTTTTGTGGCGGCCCACCCGTTTGTTGACGGCTCAAAGATCGGCAACATCGGGGCGTCGTACGGTGGCTTCATGACCCAGTACCTCATCACCAAGACCGACCTGTTCACCGCTTCGGTATCGCATGCCGGCATCAGCAACATCACCAGCTACTGGGGTGAAGGCTACTGGGGATATTCGTACAGTGCCGGCGCCAGTGCGGGCAGCTATCCCTGGAACAATCCGCAACTTTACGTGAAACAAAGTCCCTTGTTTCATGCCGATAAGATAACAACTCCCCTGCTGTTGCTTCATGGCACGGCCGACACCAATGTACCCATCGGAGAAAGCATCCAGATGTACACTGCACTGAAACTGCTGGACAAGACGGTAGAGTTTATCCAGGTGGAGGGAGAGAACCATGCCATTTACGATTACGAGAAGCGGATAGCCTGGAACAACGCCATCTATGCCTGGTTTGCCAGGTGGCTGAAGGGCGATGCACGATGGTGGGACTCCATGTATCCCGAAAATTAAGAAAACAACCAAGTCCATTCTTTTTCCGCTAAAAAAATAAAAAATATGAATCTGGAAATACTTTGCAAGGATGTACAAGCGCTCGCCCGTTCTACCGGTGAATATCTGAAAACAGAACAGGCTGTAATCAAGCAAAAAGACATTGAGTTGAAAGGAACCCGTAACTATGTGACCTACGTCGACAAGGAGG
>NZ_DCEN01000075.1:1341-3395 GCF_002316955.1 Proteiniphilum sp. UBA1028 | reverse complement strand
CGGTGAACGACGAACCATCATCCTACGAGATATACACTTCCAGGCTCCGTATCAGGATGAACAAGAGCCCGATGCAACTACAGATTTTTGATAAATGGCAAAAACTGTTGTTCAGTGATTATAAGGAGATCGGTCACGTGTCTGACTCCACGGCGAAGAAAGCTTACAAGGTATTGCGAGACGACGAACAGTTTTTCGGCTTGGGAGAAAAGGCCGGGCCTCTCAATCGACGCGGACGGGAATACAAGATGTGGAACAGCGACCGCCCCTGCTACAGTGTAAACGAGGATCCGCTATATAAAAGTATACCCTTCTTTATGAGTAGTTACCAATATGGGATTTTCCTTGATAATACTTATAAAACAGAATTCAAATTTGGTACAGAGTCCAATGAATATTATTCGTTTGAGGCACCAGACGGAGCATTTGTCTATTACTTTATTTTCGGGAAAGATTATAAGGATATCCTGAGTCAGTATATCTCCCTGACAGGGAAACCTATTATGCCGCCTAAGTGGGCGTTTGGCTTCTCGCAAAGTCGTGGTCTTTACACGAAAGAAGCGCAGGCACTGGAGGTGGCTGCCGAATTCCGTAAGCGTCAAATTCCATGCGATATAATCTATCAGGATATCGGTTGGACACAATATTTGCAGAATTTTGAATGGAGAGAGGAAAATTACAACAATCCGAAGCAAATGCTCTCTACTTTAAATGAGCAAGGTTTTAAAGTGATTCTTTCACAGGATCCGGTGATCTCTCAAGCAAATAAGAAACAGTGGGCAGAAGCCGACAGTCTCGGTTATTTCGTAAAGGATTCCCGAACAGGGAAAGCGTATGATATGCCCTGGCCATGGGGAGGTAACTGTGGGGTGGTGGATTTTACCATTCCGGAGGTGACCGACTGGTGGGGTGAGTACCAGCAGAAACCATTAAATGATGGAGCTGCCGGATTCTGGACAGATATGGGCGAACCGGCATGGAGCAATGAGGAGGACATTGATCGACTTCATATGCGGCACCATATCGGTATGCACGGTGAGATTCACAATGTGTACGGACTGACCTGGGACAAGGTAGTAAAAGAGCAGTTTGAAAAGAGGAACCCGGGCAAACGGGTGTTCCAGATGACGCGTGCAGCTTATGCCGGACTCCAGCGCTATACCTTTGGCTGGAGTGGCGATAGCGGCAATGGCAATGATCTCCTCGAAGGGTGGGGGCAACTACGGAACCAGGTGGCGATCGGTATCTCTGCCGGATTGGGAGGTATTCCGTTCTGGACAACAGATATTTCTGGCTATTGCGGTGATATTACCGATTACCCGGCAACGGCAGAACTCTACACCCGGTGGATGCAGTTTGGCATTTTTAATCCATTGAGCCGTGCTCATCACGAAGGTGATAATGCGGTAGAACCTTGGATGTTTGGAGAAACAGCTGAGAAAAACAGCAAAGCTGCCATCGAATTGAAATATCAGCTCTTTCCTTACCTGTACACTTATGCCCGGAAGGCGCATGATACAGGATTGCCTATTATGAGGGGGCTGTTTATGGAATATCCCTACGACGAAGTGGCACTGAAGGTTGAAGATCAGTTTATGTTTGGTGAAGAACTGCTTGTAGCGCCGGTATTGAAAAAGGGAGAAAGGGTAAAGCGTCTCTATCTGCCCGAAGGGGAATGGATTGATTTTAACGACAAAAAAACCGTTTATTTGGGTGGACAGCAAATTGCTTATCGTGCATCTTTAAATGTGATTCCCATTTTTGTAAAGAAAGGCTCCATCGTCCCGATGATGCCGGTAATGCAATATATCCACGAAAAGAAAGACTATCCGTTGTTTATTCATATTTTTCCCGACTATGAAGATGAAACGGCAGAATTCGAACTCTATGAAGATGAGGGAGAGAACCTCGAGTATCTCGATAACATCGCTTCAAGAACGCGGTTTACCTGTACTACGCTGTCCGACGGATACCGTACGGAAATTGTACCGTCGGATAATGGATTCAAACAATCGGACAAAAGGAACATGATCCTGGCTTATCATCTCGATAAA
>NZ_DCEN01000075.1:0-1131 GCF_002316955.1 Proteiniphilum sp. UBA1028 | reverse complement strand
TTTACCGCACAGCGGAGAACGATGTTTCATCTATAGCATGGTGGTGGAGCGAGGAGTCGAATGAGTGTCGAGTGAAAATACCCGATCATAGAAAAAAGATAACCATATTAATTAAAAAAGCATATAAAAGAATCCATTGTAACCAAGACTTATGAATAAGGAACTTATAGACAAATGAAGGTCCGGTTTTTTGTCTTGGTTCTCATGTCTTAATTTTAATCATATGAGGAAAATATTTATACTATTATACTTTTGCCTGATTGCCGGCATCATAGCGGCACAGAATCTGAGATCACCAAACGGTGATCTGGAGATGAATTTCTTTGTCGATCAACAAGGAACGCCGGTGTATACCTTAAAATATAATGGGAAAACGGTGATCAATCCAAGTAAATTGGGCCTTGAGCTGATTGGAAGCGACAAGGTGGAGTTCGGTTCTGAAATTAATCGTAAAAAAGATCCCAAAACATCTTTGTACGACGGATTCAATGTAGCTGAGGTACAATACAGTTCATTCGATGAGATATGGGAGCCCGTATGGGGTGAAACGAAAGAGATCCGCAACCGATACAACGAGATGGCGGTAACACTCAACCAGAAGGATACTGATCGCGATATGGTGATCCGTTTTCGTCTGTTTGACGACGGACTTGGGTTTCGGTATGAATTTCCGCAGCAGAAGAATCTGGTTTACTTTGTCGTCAAAGAAGAGTTGACCCAGTTTGCTATGACCGGAGATCATACCGCTTACTGGATTCCGGGCGACTATGATACCCAGGAATATGATTATAATATTTCCAAATTATCGGAGATCAGAGGCCTCAATGAAGGGGGTAGACAGGAAAACCTCTCTCAGACTGGATTTTCTGATACAGGTGTACAAACTGCATTGCAGATGAAAACAGCCGAGGGCATTTACATCAACCTGCACGAAGCAGCCTTGATTAACTATGGAGCCATGCACCTGAATCTGGATGACCATGATTTCATCTTTCAATCCTGGATCACACCCGATGCCAACGGAGCAAAAGGTTATTTACAAACTCCCTGCACAATACCTTGGCGTACGATTATCGTAAGTGACGATGCACGTGATATCCTGGCATCCAATATTACATTAAACCTCAATGA
>NZ_DCEN01000021.1:15584-32013 GCF_002316955.1 Proteiniphilum sp. UBA1028 | reverse complement strand
AGATCTACAAGATGCTCTGACCGGCAACCGGCAAGGCAGATCAGATCGAAGGTTGTCAAGATCCGGTCTGTCATGCTGTCAATTATTTCAACTTGAATATTTCCACATCATCTACTATCTGCCGTGACCAGGTGGCACGGATACCAAAATATCCTTTGGTAAGAGGGTTCTCATCTTCAAAGTGAAAGAACTCGCGGCCATCCACAAACAGTTTGGTGATCCCATCTTTTACCACAATTTCAATCTGGTAGGTATGATTGGGCTTGAGTAGATAGGGTTGCTCTGTGAGGTCATGTATCAGGAGACGGTTGCCGTCGCCGGTATATTTCCGGAACCGGGTTGTTTTGTTGTAGTTTCCTCCGATTCCGGCATAATATAGCAACAGGGAATCATACTCCTTAAATGCGCCGTCCCGTGAAAAGAGTGTCGGACTTTGTGGATCAACAGCCATCCAAAACTGATTCATGTCGGATAGTCGGTCATTTCGTCCCCCTTCCATTACAACCCGCCGTTTATAGCGGATAAGGAGGTTACCTGAAAGCTCCTGGTTCAACCAAAGTGTGACACCTCGATCGGTGTCGATCACCAATTGTTCATCAATGATTCCGATGCTAATCGTTGAATCGGGGACCACTTCCGTAATCCAATGATCCAAATCACCAGTGAATTGATCCTGAAAGATAAGAGCTTCAACCTCATAATCACCCATATGTTTTTTGTTGTTACAACCACTCAAGAGGATTGTAAAAACCATCAGAATCATTGCAGCATTCAGGTGTGTTCGATAGTTATTTTCCTGCATGGTTATTCTTGTTTTGTTTGAAAGCGTTCATGCTCCTCGGGCAACTGGTCTCCGATCATCTCCAGCAGTTGAATGGCGTTCAGTCCCCATTGAGCAGTGTTATTCGTTGAAACACCCTCAACTTCATATACCGGTTCAAGGGTTTCAATGTTATCGAAGAGTTTTGGTTCAAAATGTGTGTGGGTGTTGAGGAAATCATACCAGGCACGCCGAGCCCATTTCCTCTGTCCTGTTTTATGGGCGTAATAGGCTGGCAGACGTGCATACCAATGGCCCGGATCACCCAACTTCACAGAAACCCCAAACTCTCGAAAAATCTCTTCTTTCGAGGCTCCATATAAACGGGTAAACTGCATCCACAAGCGGGTCCAGTCTGCGTCATCAAGCAGATCGGTCAATTCGTATGCCATCTCAGGTCCACCCATCAAAACCGAAAGATGTGAATAGCCAATATCCTCCTGCGTCAGTTGATACAGTTGATACGTCTCCGGATTATAACCCATTGCCGCTCCTCTGCCTGAGAAGAGACCATAGGGCATCTTCGAAAAACTTTTTACTCCTTTCTTAATTCTTTCGCGCCATTCGGGATCTCCAGTTCTTTCCCATTCAATCATCCAATTACCGGCCAATGCAAGCCAGTCAGGACCCATCCTTGCGTGAGTAGGATAATCGCTTTTCTCAAGTATCAACCGAAGGGGGTCAATCTCCCCTATTGCGTTGTTGGATGCATTGGCAACGAAACGCATCAGGTCGCCGGTCCGCTCATCAGTCGTCAGATAATAATAAAAACGTCCCAGTAAAGCCTGGGCAATACGTACCTCTTTTGATCCGCAACCCCAGTGTCGCACATTGTGTCTTGATCCCAATCCGGCAAACCGACCCAAATGATAGACATCCACTTCTCCGGTATGTCGGGTCATTGCTTCAGCCATTCTGAAGATATCGGCACGGCCACTTCGCAAAAAACTGTACCATAGCCATAGATTTGGCATCAGTTCAGTGTTGTCCCATGCATATCCACCAATATCATATCGCCATACGTGACGCTCCTGATCATAGGCATGCATCACATCTCCAAAGTTCCAGAAGCCATACCATCTCCTCTGATCCACCTCTTTTTGATAGTATTCAAAAGCTTTATCCAGTTGATCTTCAATCCATCTCTTCCCGGTCGAACTCCTGTCGGGCAAGCTCCAGATTCCAAATGCGGATACCTGATGCAGGTAGTCGGGTGTAGCTACCAGCAAGGGCGGTTCTGATGCCAGGTCTGTGAGACCCTCAAATATTTTGTGATCAGGGATTTGACCGGTGCCATAGAGCAGGAGTTCACTGGTTCTTGCCACTCCCGTGGCTATGCTGAATCCCGGTTGTACATCCTCATAGCTTGCAAGCAAATCATGTCCCCAGGGTATGGTATCATAGTGACGCATGTCCATGGGTTGCGCATCAGGAGACCACATCCATGCAGTCATCTGAGCGGACTTGCTACAGGCATTTCGAATCTCCAGAGAGGAGGGGTAGGATTGCCAGAAATTTCGCAGAGAGATTGCCAATCCTCCCGAAGCATCACCTACAAAAGCCAACCCTTCGGCACGTTTGCCGGCACCCGCCTCTATCCAGGCACTGGCAGCTGTTGTTCTTTTCTCTACTGTAAATCCGTCGGCATTGAGTTGGTTGAGTTTGTAATCGCCCCATGATGCCCAATGTTTCAACAAGTGCTGTTGCAAGGAATCAAAATGGTTGCGCGGTGGAATAGCTTCTCCTCTAAGTTGTTTTTCGTATAAATTCTCATTTCGCGACAAAGGGACACGTCCGGTGATCGGTTGTATCGGTTCATCCCATAAACGTCCTTTCTCTCCGGCAAAACGGACATGCCGGTTGTATAGTTCATCGTTCAATGGAACATCAAAACGCACACCCAACCCCCGGATAAAATCCTTTTCCTGGTTACCGTCATAAATGATGGTATGCACCATTTTGATGGTTTGCATCCCACCATAGAAATAGATACGAACCACGTATGGGAGCCAACGTCTCTTCCCTGGAACCGATTTGTGAGACCCCTCCACCTTAATCACTGCACGCACCGGACCTGATTGTTCTACAGTTACCTTGTCGACACTCCCGACAAATTTTAAAATCTCGGGTTGTGGTCCGTGCTCTTCTGCCAAACCATCCTGCAGAAGACAGACCAGTTCTCCTCCTGTTGAAACTTCCCTATCACCGACAGTGATTGACCGAATTAATTTTTCTCCCTTTGTAGGGATGAGACAGATAAGCGCTCCGGTATTGACCCGGATCAGATCATCTGATTCCTCCAAAGAAACAGTCGCCTGGCTTGGATTCTCCGATAGCATCTGGGTAGGCTCCAGAAAAAAGCCCTTTTCCGAACAGTTGTCTACAACTGTACTGAATCCGGCCCATTTCAAAGAGCCGTCGGGCCAGTAGGCCATGGACCAGCTTTGCAAAGGGAGGGTTTTCTCATCCTGATTCTTCAGGATAAACTGCTGATTCTTTTGAAATGTACCTTTTGGGAAAGGGACCCCAAAACTCACCCCTGTGGCAATTGAAGGAGTCACTCCTCCCAGCCAGTTCAACTGATATTGTAGAGGTTGACTGCCTGCCTGCTGGGGGGCAATAAAAGAAAAAAAGATTGATAAAGTCATCAGCCATAATAAAGAACGCCCTTCTTCTACATGTTTCATATGCGTGATCAGTTTATATTGAACAGAACAAATACTTTCTTTCCCGAATAATTTCAATTGTAGCATAAAAAAGAATTAAAGGTTATAAACTTCTAAAACTTCTCATTTGGTTAAGGTATATTAAATTCCACATCAAAAATTTTAAGGATGTTGGATGACCGGCAAATAGCTGGAGTAGAGATCAAAATTTAAACAAAGGGTTCAAGGAGAATAGACAAAAGTAAAATGCTAAAATTTATCACACCTGTGAAAAATGATTTAAATGCTGTGCAATTTGATATTTCACGAAGATGGTTTTCAACATAGCAATCATTCCGGGCATGATTAAAAAAAAATGTAGAATGGCAGGTTGTAAAATATCATTTATCACAGCTAATTTATCATTTATCACATCAGCGTACAACTCCGGTTGTTTAATTTTGTGGTTTAAAATAATGTCATCGGTCACACACAAATAATCATCCCATTTCATCTGATCCAGGCAGTTATTTTCATTGAAAACAACAATCATATTCATAAATACCAAAGAAAATGACCCGTACAACAATCCTTATGTTTCTGACAATCTGCATGATCGACAGTTTAACACCTGCACTTTATGCAACAAATTATTATGTGTCGGTAAACGGAAGCGACCACAACAATGGCACTCATGAGTCTCCCTTTGCAACGATTCAAAGAGCAGAAAGAGCGGTAGAACCCGGTGATACCGTTTATATCAGGGGTGGTATTTACCGGATCCCCTCCGGCCAGATTGCAGCCTATGAACTTGAAGATAGTTATGCCTGTGTGACCCGCCTCAATAAAAGTGGCACTTCAGAACAGAGGATCTGTTACTTTTCCTATCCGGGTGAAAAACCGACTTTTGATTTGTCGTTGGTCAAACCCGAGGGGAAAAGAGTATCGGCATTCTGGATCAATGCAGACTGGATCCATCTCAAAGGAATTGAGGTGGTTGGCGTCCAGGTAACCATTACCGGCAGGAATACCCAATCAGAATGTTTCTCAAACAGTGGCAGTCACAACATCTACGAGTTACTACAGATGCACGATGGCATGGGGATTGGATTTTTTTCCAGAAGTGGGGGGAACAACCTAGTTTTGAATTGTGACGCCTACCGCAATTTCGATCCTGTCTGCGATACTGCAGGTGGCGCAAACGGTGGAAATGTGGATGGCTTTGGCAGCCATTACAGTACACCAGGTGATGGGCCCACCATTTTCAGGGGGTGCCGCGCATGGTATAACAGTGACGATGGATTTGACTGTATCAACAACGGCGAAATGACAATTATTGAAAACTGTTGGGCATTTTACAACGGTTACTCCTTTGAAGGAGAAAAGGATCCTTTCCACTCCCGTGGCGATGGCAATGGATTTAAATCGGGTGGTTACGGACGGGATCCGAGGGTGTATGAACTGCCTGTACCCATTCCGCGAAACATGGTACGCTACTGCCTGGCAGTTGGAAACAAATCAAAGGGATTCGATGCCAATTATCACGCAGCCGGGATTATTTGGGAAAACAACAGCGCCTATCGAAACAATCACAATTTTCACATGGAAACTGCCGGAAAAACCACACCAAATGCAACCACACTAAATTTTATACCCGGTCGGGATCATTTCATGTTCAACAACCTGAGCTATAAGGGCAAAAGCAGCAATCTCACCCGCATCCATGAATCCTCCTGTGTTTTGGTCAACAACAGGTTTGACCGTGACCAGCAGCTCACTGATCAGGATTTTATATCATTGGATGAGGCACAACTCACTGCATCCCGCAATACAGACGGCAGTCTGCCTGAAATCGATTTCATGAGGCCCAAACAGAAAAACAGTACCGGGATGTATGCAAGGCCGTGAATCAGCGAATAACATCAGAGAATCAATTATATTCAAATAATTATCAACCATTTACCTTCCATAAACTTTATCCACAATGAAATATTTTTCATTTTTCCTGATTGGCCTATTCATCACATCCGCTTCCGTTTATCCTCAGGATAAAGTCAATCTAAACGGCACCTGGAAGTTTTCGTTGGCCTCAACGGATAAGGAAAAAGAGCGTCTATCCGGATTTTACAATCCGAAATTTGACAGCAATTCGTTCTCCCCCATTCCCGTTCCCTCGAATTGGGCGATTCTCGGGTTTGAAGAACCAGTATACAGGGGTTTCAAAGAGGATAAAGCCGGAGATGGTTATTATCTTCATGAGTTTACTATACCTACAGGTTGGGAAAACCGACGAGTTTTGCTTCATTTCGGAGGTGTATGGTCATCAGCTGAAGTATGGTTGAATGGAGTGAATCTTGGACGTCACGACAGTGGTTACACTTCTTTTGCTTTCGACGTTACAGGCAAATTGAAAGGAAACGGTACAAATCGGTTGGCAGTGCGTGTTCGTCAGACGTCCCGAGAGTACAAATTCGATGTTTTTGACGATTGGACGCTGGGGGGTATCTACAGAGATGTGACACTGGAAGCGATGCCAAGCGAACGGTGGCTCGACCAGATTGTGGTGCAAACCCTCTTCGACGAACAGTTTGAGGATGCTGATTTGAGAATACGTACAATGGTTAGTGACAGGCATGCTACGACACTTCCGGGAAACTACCCTAGCCCCGGTCAGCCATATGATCTTCGTTTCACCCTCTCTTCGAAAGAAGGAATTGAAATCTCCAGGCGTCAAATAACCATACCCGCTCATACAGCGACCGACCGTGAGATAGAAACGACTATGCGCATAGCATCACCCCGTCATTGGACGGCTGAAACTCCATACCTCTACACCCTCCGCATAGATCTCCTGGAGAAAGATTCAATCGCTCACACACGGACAGAGAGAGTAGGCTTCAGGCAGATCTCAACCAATGGGGGCATCTTCCGAATCAACGGACAAGCTGTTAAACTCCGCGGGGTAAACCGACATGATGAACATCCCGACGTGGGAAGAGCAACAACACCTGAACACTGGTTGCAAGATATCAGTCTGATGAAAGCAGCCAACATCAATTATATACGTACGTCTCATTATACTCCCGCAAAAGGATTTATCGAACTGTGTGATGAGTTGGGGATGTATGTGGGCAACGAAGTCTCTTTAGGAGGAGCCGGTAATCTGATGTACGATCCTTCCTATTCAGGAGCGGTACTGGTCCGATCCTATGAAACAATTGTCAGAGACATCAACAACCCCTCAATTATCTACTGGTCAATTGGGAATGAGGATCCATTGACATCGCTTCATCTGACCTCCATCAAATTGGTCAAATCGTTGGATCCTTCACGCCCCGTGCTGATACCGTGGAGATCGGAAAGATGGTTGCCAAAAGAGATTGATATACTTTCTTCCCATTACTGGCATCCGCATGAATATGATCAACTGGCCGGACAGGCCAACCGACCGGTGATCTCAACTGAATATACCCACTCATTCGGCGTCGATGGCTTTGGTGGATTAGAAGCCCGATGGAAATCCCTGACAAAACATCCTGCAGGAGCAGGAGCTGCAATCTGGATGTGGGCCGACCAAGGGTTGAAGACCCCGGTGAAAAGGCCAAAAGGAAAATATGACAAGATTGTAAAGGAGGATGAGTACCTGCGAATTGATGATGCCGGTTGGGATGGTATCGTCGACTCATACCGAAACCCTACCCGTGATTACTGGGAGACAAAAGCAGTATATGCGCCTCTCTATCCGGTTGTGAATGAAATTCATTTCGTACCCGGCCAGCTTTCACTACGCATCCCGATTCAAAACGATTATGATTTCACAGACCTGAGTTCTGTTCTGATCACTTGGACCATTTGGGAAGACGAGCACGAACTAGCTTCAGGCAACGGGTCAATAAGCGGGCCACCGCACACTGTATCAACCTTCGAATTACCAACCGAATCTCTTAAAACCATTCATCCCGAAAAAACATACTACGTCTGGTTAATTTTTACAGATTCTGATGGACGAGAGATAAATCGCAAGGCAATAGAATTAAAATCTCTTATTCAACCGAGGGCGCCGGAAAGAAATGACAAAAAAATATCATTGTACAATCATGAGACAGTAATTGTAGAAGTAGATGCTGTCCGATATCAATTTGATCCCAAGACAGGACATCTCACATCCGGCACACTGAATGGCGAATTGTTGATCACAGGTCTGAAACCTGTCATATGGCATAACCTCGATCATGGCGAAGCGAGTGTTATTGGTTCAAAAATTGTGCGATACCTGGCAGACCTAAACCGCTATCTACCTGAAGTAACAGAATGGACTGTTGATGAACAGGAGTACTGTGTTACGATTCGGGCAAAAGTTAAATATACCATAGATCAAAAAAACAAATTCAATACGATTTATCACTATACCATTGATTCGGGGGGAGACCTGGAAGTACGGTATGAGATCGATCCTGAAGTGGGAACCCCTCATTTGCCGATTGTAGGGATGTCTTTGCAAACGGCAGCCGGATTGGATCAACTCCGCTGGCTTGGAAAGGGACCGTATGATGCTTATCCCAACAAGCAATCAGCACCCATTCTGGGAGTCTGGGGAGGTACCGCCGGCAGTGAGGATGTGATCGGGAATAAGGCCATACGATGGATTGAAAGAAGCGGCTTGCCGGGTAAAGTACATGTCTCTCATACGGGTTATATGGAACATAACGCCTCAACACCGGAGACTATCTTTCTTTTGTCTGGTGTCCTGAGCAAACCGGAAAAGGGGCGTAAACCCGATGAATCGTTTCCATTGTTAACAACAGGTACCGGAGAGCCATTTTCCGGAAGATTCACGATTTCAATGGAAAATAAGGAGCGACAAAAGTAACCCACGGTGAATAGATTGTACATGTTTCTATGAACTCATGGAAATCTGACCCAATTTTCATAAATCAAAAACTGAAGCGTTCCATTAGCCTCTCTCACTACATTTTTCATTTAAGCAATATGAAACAGACAGGTTTGTTGTCATTTTTACTGTTAATTTCTTATTTTCTTCCAGTGCCAGCACAGAATACCAGGGAAACGGTTCGCATTTCCGAGCCACTAAATTTTGGCTGGAAGTTCCAAAGAGGCAATATCGAAGATGCACATTCGGTAATTTACGACGACAGCAATTGGCGCAATCTTGATATACCCCATGATTTTCAAATTGAACAACCATGGGATCAATCGGCTGGTGGAGGCCGTGGATTTAAGGCGATGGGAGAAGGATGGTATCGCAAAACATTCAAGGCGAACAAGGCATGGAAGGGAAAGAAAATTCTGCTGGACTTTGAAGGTATCATGTTAAACGGAGAGGTCTGGTTCAACGGCAGGAAGATGGCTGACATTGAATACGGTTATCTGGGACGTGAAGTGGATATCACACCGCATATCGATTTTGAAGGAAACAACCTGGTAGCAGTTTTTGCAACAACAAAAGGGAACTCACGATGGTATACCGGTGGTGGTCTTTATCGCGATGTCTATTTATTGGTGAAGGACTCCATCTCCGTGGCCCGGCATGGTGTTTTTATCACAACCCCGGTCGTATCGGAACAACAAGCGGAAATAAGTGTACAGGTAGAGCTGGAGGGAATCACGAACAAATCATTGGATATTGAAATCATAGCGAGAATAATTTCTCCTAATGGAGAGCAGGTTGCCGAAGTCAAAACCTTTGCACCCAAAAAGAATAAACTGAAAACGGTTGAAATTCTTTTACCTGCCATATCAGTCGATTCGCCTCAATTGTGGTCGTGTGACACCCCCAATCTGTACGAAGCAGAAGTCTTGTTGGTTTACAATGGCAAAACCATTGACCGGGTAACCGAAACATTCGGAATTCGGACCATTGAATTTTCACCTGAGTTCGGATTGAAACTGAATGGAGAAAAGGTTTTCTTAAAAGGTATTGCCAATCATCACGACTTAGGTCCGTTAGGAGCTGCCGTTTATGACCGGGCCATCGAAAGGTTATTTCTGCAATTGAAAGCTTTTGGGTTTAACCACATCCGTACCTCCCATAATCCATACTCAGAGTCATTTTTGCAACTTGCCGACAAGCATGGTATCTTGGTGGTTGACGAGTTATGTGACAAATGGGGTGACAGGGATTATTGGCCGGGCAGCAAACCGTTTTCGACAATCTGGTACAAGATGATTCCCGAGTGGATCAAGCGCGACCGGAATCATCCATCGGTGATTATGTGGAGCTTGGGTAACGAACTGCAAATGCGGGAAGACCTCGCAGGGTTCCCAACAGGCGACTGGGGTGTAACATCATATAAAATACTGGATCTCCTGGCAAAACGATACGATCCCACACGCAAAACGACTGTTGCGATGTTTCCATCGCGAGCTAATGCGATTACTCGGCATGATACAGACTTTCACACCAATTTCACTCCTCCTGAATTGTCACTTGTTACAGATATAGCCAGTTACAACTATCAGTATCAAGCATATGGGCAATACTTGAAACAAGCCCCAAACCTGATTGTGTATCAGAGCGAAGCTACAACCAATGATCTGCTTCGTCCCTTCTATGGAATGGACCATGATAAAATGGTCGGACTGGCTTACTGGGGAGCAGTTGAATATTGGGGAGAGTCGAATGAATGGCCTAAAAAGGGATGGAATTTCTCATTTTTTGACCATGCGTTGCAACCCTACCCCGAAGCATATCTGATAAAGAGCGCTTTCAGTGATGAACCGCTGGTTCATATCGCCGTGATTGACAGCGAAAGAGAGAGTTTCGAATGGAATGACATCGTGGTGGGGAAGATACCTGTCTCCTCTCACTGGAACCGCAAAGAAGGCTCACTCCAAAATCTGTTCACTTACACCAATGCCGAAGAGGTGGAATTGTTGGTGAACGGGAAATCATTGGGTATTCAGAAAAACGAGACAAGTGATCCCAGTCGCCGCAACATGATTTATTGGCAGGATATCCCCTATCAAAAGGGTAAAATCACTGCAGTTGCACGAAGCAATGGGAAAGAGATCGCCCGCCATCAGTTGGAAACCACTGGGCCGGCAACCGCACTAAAAATAGAGATTGAAACGGCCGATTGGAAAGCCGATGGCATGGATCTGCAATATGTGAAAATTTATGCTATCGACAACAAGGGGCGTAAGGTGCGAACAACAACCGGAGAAGTCCTATTTGACGTTTCGGGAGCCGCCAGACTCCTGGCGGTTGATAATGGTGACCACTATACCGATAACCTGTTCACCGGTAACAAAATACCACTACACAGCGGTTTTGCCATTGCTATTCTCCGATCTGAACAATTTACCGGAAAAATTACCGTGAAAGCAGAAGTAAAAGGACTGAAAAATATTCAGAAAGATATCGAGACAAAATAACAAATTTGCCTATTAAATATCAAATATTGCAGTCAATCTGTCATTTTTCACAGGGTCAATTGGAGTTATTGCTATACTTTCGCATTTTCACATACACCTCTCAACTATAGTTAACACCCACACGCCAAACGAATAAATATGTTAATGTTAGATACTTTGTTAAACAATATTTTCCTTAAACAAAACAATAGAAATGAAAAGAAAAAAAATCAATTCAAAAAAAGTTATTTTATTCACACTCCTGTGTCTATTTGCCAGGAGTATGTCAGCACAGAATGTCAGCGTGAGGGGTACTGTTACGGATGGTACCGGTGAATCACTGATCGGCGTGACGATTCAGGTACAAGGATCATCAGCCGGCTCCGTGACCGATCTTGATGGTCATTTCGTGCTTCTGAACGTGCCCTCCAACGCGACTATAGAAGTCTCCTATGTGGGCATGCTCACACAGATTATTCCCCTGAACGGAAGAACGACGATCAACGTGGTGATGGAAGAGGATACGGAAACACTGGAAGAACTGGTGGTGATTGGCTATGGCTCTATAAAAAAGAGTTCTCTTACATCCGCTGTCTCCAGCATGGACTCCAAAGGCATTGAAAATAGGCCATTGGCTCGTGCAGAGACAGCACTGCAGGGACAGCTTGCAGGTGTAACCGTACGTACCGTTACCGGTGAACCGGGAGCAGACCTGCAGATCCGTGTGCGTGGGGCAGCATCGGTTAATGCCAATTCCGATCCGTTGTATGTAGTGGACGGAGTACCAATGAATAGTCTCACCTGGCTCAATCCGGCCGATATTGCAACAATCGAGGTACTGAAAGATGCTGCATCATCGGCTATTTATGGTTCACGAGGTTCCAACGGCGTGGTGATTGTATCTACCAAAAAGGGAAAACAGGGAAAGGCGACCGTAAGTGCCAATGTGACCTACGGTATACAGTCACTCGAAAAGAAGCTTGACATTATGGACAGCCGTGAGTGGATAACATTCAATATCAAAGCGATCGATGAACGCTACCTGGTTGGAGCCCGAAAGAGAGGGATCACCAATGCCAGTATTGGCGATGACACCAATACCCGTCTGAACAATATGGGTTTGTCGACTACAGCATGGGGTAACTCTCATTACACCTATGTGCAGGATCCCAGATGGTTTAAATATGTGGACAGTCAGATTGCCGCAGGGCATAACATCTCTGTACAGGGTATTGATCCAAACGAAGCGTTAAGCTTGCTCAACTGGCAGGATGAATTCTTCACCAATGCACCGGTGCAGGATATCACCCTCAATATCTCCGGTGGAAATGAGAGCACATCCTACCTGTTCTCGGGTGGTGTATATGACCAGAATGGTATCGCATCGGGCACCGATTACAAGCGTTATACGGCCCGTACAAACATTGAGTCAAAACTTAACAAATACCTCACCCTGGGGATGTCACTCGCGCCGACCTATATCACCCGTGATGGGGCAGGACGGGCAAACGGCAAGGACACACGGGCACATCATGTTCTTTCCTCACCTCCAGTATCGGAAGCATCGGTAGGATATAAGACCAATGTAGAACCAAATACACAATATTTGTGGGGGGGGAGTGCTTCAAGTCCTATTGTATATATGGAAAATATCCGTCATGACGACATTTTTCAGATGACAGGAAATGCTTATCTTGCTTTTACACCTATTGAGGGGCTGAAGTTTGAACTAACTGGTGCTGCCGATTACTACGATCTGGACGGACAAACCTATACTTTCTCCAGGACACAATCCTCCTGGAGCCAGGGAGAAGGAGTGAACTCATCGGGAGGTCACAATACACAACGCACCTGGAACACTCTTTTACAAGCTGTAGCAAACTACAACAAAACATTCGGTTTGCATTCACTGGGATTGATGGCGGGAACATCTAAAGAAGAACGTAACATTGGTTATTCAACCAACCAGACATTCAACAAACCTTTCCCCAATGACGCAATTACCGGATCGTTTGACGGCTCACAACTTGCAGTCGGTACCGATATCGTCACACAGTTCACTTCAAACAGACTTGTATCTGTTTTTGGAAGGGCTCAGTATGATTATGACAGCAAGTATCTATTGTCGGGAAGTCTCCGATACGATGGAGGTTCGGTGTTTGGGGCAAATAATAAATGGGGGCTTTTCCCTTCAATTTCTGTTGGTTGGAACATGACTAAAGAAACCTTCTTCCAAGAGCTGAATCTGGGCTGGATCAATCTGCTGAAACTAAGGGCAAGCTATGGTGCTACTGGTAACAATTCCATCAGCAATACCGCAGCCTATCCCACACTCTCAGCAGTCAACTATGCAGGACTGGCCGGTTACAACGCAAACAGTCTGGGCAATCCGGACCTGGGTTGGGAAAAAACCCACAGTACCGACCTTGCCATCGACCTGGGTCTTTTGAACAACAGAATTCAGATGTCTGTCGATTGGTACACCAAGAACACGACCGACCTGTTGTACATGGTACCGACGCTGGGCGCCTCCGGTTTTTCCACCATATGGGACAATCTTGGAGACATCCAGAACCAGGGTCTTGAGGTGGAGTTGAACACAACCAATCTGGTGGGTGAATTCAACTGGACCACTTCGTTCAACATGTCATACAACGAAAACAAGGTGCTTTCCCTTGGCGTGGATGACACTCCGATCTATTCAGGATTTGATGGCAGCAACCACTCTAACATACTGAAAGTGGGTGAGCCGGCCAACTCATTCTATCTCTATGAGGCGATTGGGGTATGGAAGACACAGCAGGAGATCAATGATTACGCAGCAGAACGGGGAGTATCGAAAGTCACTTTCGAAGGTAAAACAATTGTTCCGGGTGACCTTCGCTACAAGGATGTCAACCAGGATGGAGTATTTGACAAAGAAAATGACCGTGCAATACTTGGAAGTCCGATACCCAAGATGACCTACGGTATGACAAATCAGTTCTCCTACAAGAATTTTGATTTGTCGATTCTATTAACTGCTCAAACCGGTGGAAAAATATTTGGTGTGCTGGGTCGGGCAATAGACCGTCCCGGGATGAACCCGAACAGCAATATGATGGATGTATGGAACAATGCATGGTGGTCGGAAGAGGATCAGGGTGATGGTCGCACACCTTATATTCTCAGCTCAACAACGGGTGGTACAGTCGATTCACGCTGGTTATGGTCATCAGATTATCTAAGAATCAAAAACCTCACGTTGGGATACAAGCTACCCATCAACCCAAAGTATATCTCATTCGCAAGACTATACTGTTCGGTTGAGAACCTCTGGAAATGGGACAATTATTACAACGGCTATTCTCCAGAAGCAGCCAACACGGCAAGCAGCTCTGTACCTGGTGGACAGTCGGCCCTCGGTCTCGATTACGGATCCTATCCGCTTTCAAGAATTGTGACATTTGGTATCAACATTAATTTTTAAACAATCATGAAGAAAATTTTTACACACTATATCGCAATAACAGTCACACTGGCGATGTCTTTTGTTTCCTGTGATGATTTTTTAACCAATCCACCGGTTGACCGGCTCACCTCTGATGGATTCTATCAGACACCGAAACAATCGGAACAGGGGGTTATTGGTATCTATGCGCTGCTGAGAGATGTTTCCAGAGATGAGTTTATGTACATGTCTGAGTTTCGTTCCGACAATATCTGGGTCAGATTGCCTGACGGCTACCGTGAGACCTCTGAGGTGAGCAATTTCCGCGCAGGGCCTGATTTGAATTACTTCAACTATACCTGGAACAACTGGTACAAAGTGATCTATGACTCCAATGTGGCGTTGCAGAAAATCGAGGCTTGTGACTTCGGCACCAATGAACTGTTCAAAAAACAATTGCTCGGCGAGGTATATTTTCTGCGCGGTTGGGCCTATTTTGAGCTGGCGCGTCTCTTTGGCAATATTCCGATCATTGATAAACCCATGTCTCCGAATGATGTATTGAACGTTGGGCAGTCACCCGCGAGCGAGGTCTACGCAAAGATGATAGTCCCCGACATGCTCAAAGCCAAAGAGATGCTTCCCCTGGATATCAACATACTGAACTCCACCGGCAAAAAAACGCCCGGGAGTGGGCGGGCTGATAAAATTGCAGCGCAGGCTATGCTGGGACGAATCTATATGACCATGACCGGATTCCCGCTGAATGATAAACAGGCAAAGGCACTGGCAAAAACCGAATTGAAAGCGGTGATCGATTACTCCGAGTCCAATGCCAACAAATTTTGGGCTCCCGACAGTATAGAGTGGCAGAAACAGTGGATGTCTGAATACAACAACAAATATTCGATATTTGCCATTCAGTATCGCTCAGGCGGAACAGGCAATCCGGCCATCTTTGAAACAGGTGCAACATGTCCGCCCAGTTATACCGGTTTTCAGGTTTATAATGGACTAGATGTATGGGTAGAAAAATCGATTGTCCATGAGTATCTGAAAGTTCACTCCAACGGCAAGAGAGATGCCCGTGGTCTGGGACACAGCATCCTGCTGGGCTATGCCGCTGAACCGAACTGGCCGGCCCGAAGCCCTCAGTATGATCCGTTGTATCCGGGGTCACCTGAACAGGTTCCCACCAACGCCATGTTCTATAAATACCTGAACACAAAACCGAAAAGAGCCACACTTGGTTTATCGGCTAATATTGAGTCGGGGATGAAAGATTATCGCGACTGGCCAGTGAACTATCCTGTTCTTCGATATGAAGATGTATTGCTGATGTATGCAGAACTGCTGGCCGGAGAGGGCAATCCAACCGGTGCGGTGGAAATTGTGAATAGAATCAGAGAAAGAGCTGGTTGCGACCCGGTGAGTGCAGCTTCTGCCGCAGAGGCTTTGAATCTAATAAAGAAAGAACGCCGCCTGGAACTGTTTGGTGAAGGGATACGCTGGTTCGACCTGGTGCGCTGGAATGAATGGCAACAGACAATTATCAACATGTTTCACACCTATAGCAATCCTCCCGGATCTGAAGATGCAAATGTGAAAGATGGTCGTTATCTCTATCCCATTCCCATGAATCAGATAAATGTGAAACCCGGCCTGTATCAACAGAACACAGGGTACTGATCAAATTGACAGATTGTCTCCGAGTTTCACTTATCCGAGACAAAAATCCGAATCATTAAAAAACGGAGAGGGGGAATTTTTTCGATTCTCTCTCTCTGCTTTTCATCGAATATGAAAGTCAGGGAAAAGGAGCAATGCGAAAATAGATTTTGGAATGTCAGCCTGCATGACCCGAACAACTACGGAGGGAAGGAGCTTACCGGCACCGCCATGTTTATCTACGGAATGGCTTATGGCGTGAACAACGGGCTGCTGGACAGGGCTGAATATGCACCGGTCATTTACAGGGCATGGAACGCACTGGTAAGAGACAGCCTGCATCCGAACGGTTTTCTGGGATACGTACAGGGCACTGGCAAGGAGCCCAAAGAGGCCCAGCCGGTCACCTACGAACGGGAGCCCGACTTCGACGACTTCGGCCTGGGTGCTTTCCTGATGGCAGGTGCCGAGATCTACAAGATGCTCTGACCG
>NZ_DCEN01000021.1:0-15354 GCF_002316955.1 Proteiniphilum sp. UBA1028 | reverse complement strand
GGTGCATCTATTTCCGAACAGACCTCACCGTCTGGCTGTCGCTCATGGCGCACTTTCACCACTCCGTATGGCGTGGGGAAACTGCCTTCTACCCACTGCAGATCGCCCAGATAGGGCTTCACCTGCAGGGTACTGCAACCCGGCTCAACCACCGTGATGCCCAGCACATTCTCCGTGAGCCAAGCGGTCACCCCGGAGGACCAACCATGGCAGAGACTGTGGCGGAAGCTGGGGTAGCAGTAATCCCCGAAATCGCCATGAATATCGTTCATCTCCTCCGGCGTAAGCTCGTCTATCCGCGCCGAGTTCTCCATCCACTCGATGTTAAAGTCTTCCCAGAAAGTGGTGGCACCCATGTCGAGCATTCCACCCCAATAGTCGCTGATGATCTGCAGCGCCTCATCCTGCATGCCGGCCAGTGAGAGGGCATCAAGCATATAGAGACCGTAGAAGGTGGAGAAGCGCTTAGCGCCATCCACCGCCACCACCTCCTTGCTCGCGATTGCCGGATCCAGCGTCCCCGCTACCGCCATCAGCGCGGCCGCCTGCTTCAAATCATTGTGGGGCATAATCTTCCGGTTCAGCTTCCGGGCAGCTCCAGCGGCCACCAGAGCAGATCGGTTCTCGTCCAGCACCCGGCACAACTTCTCGGCATCTCTCAGAGCCCATGCCAACAGTGCCCGGTAACCGGCTTCCACTCCCTCCTTGTTGGGTGTGGAGGGCCAGTCCAGAAAGCGGAAAGGGCTCAATGTCTCGGTGCCATCTTCGGCAATTTTGCCATTGATCAAATCAATCAGGCCGACAATATATTCCCGGTGACTATTCAAAAAATCGAAATCACCATTCTGCATGTACCAGTCGTGGTGAATAATCAGGTACCACATCGAATAGGAGCTCATTCCGTTCATCCACTGCGGCAGGGGGTACTGCTCACAGGCCAGGTCGAGGCTTCTGGGGACCACCTCGTTATATCCGAAAACAGAGTTAATTGCTTTCAGCTCCGGGTGAAAATCGCCCAACCAGACCAGCCGGTCGCGCTTGATGCCGTCCCAGAGATACTCTTGCATGTTCAGGTGGGTGGTGTAGGCCCCGGTGATCCAGATAGAGTCGAGACGTGGGTTACTGCTTTTGAATGACCCAAGGTAAGGAATATCTCTGTAGCGCAATATGGCGCGTGCCTCCTTGAGGTTGATGGTGGTACCCGGCTGCAGCAGGTCGATGCGCACGAAGCGAAACCCCGTGTTACCAACTTCGATCATCCCAGTGCGGGGGATCTCCATGATGATATCCCGTTTGGCATGATCATCGGTAGAAAAGCCCATCAGCCAGTCGGAGTTGTAGGTATTGCTATTGGCTTCTCCTACCGACTCTCCGAAGCGGATCCGCACCAGCGAAGGCTCCCGGCGGGAGGAGCCGCCCATCACCAGCTGGAGGCCGCCATGCAGCTCTTTGCCATAATCCAGCAAGATGGAAGCGGTATCGGCAAGGGTCGTTGTCATTGAGCAGAAGCGGGTTGTACGGCTCATGTCCGACTGACTGTTGCCCGGCTTCAGCAGGACCTCGCTGTTTTTAATCAGTTTCCTGGAACTGTCAGAGATCCACAGAACCCTGATAGGGGAAATAAAAATGCGTGTCAGCTCATCCTTTTGTGCAATTTGATTGTATTCAGGGCCGAAGATCGGGGGAAGCTGTGCGTTACCGGTGGTCATCAGCAGCATCAAAGCAGTTATTGCAAACAAACTTTTTCTTTTCATATTGCCATCCTCTTTTTTTACCGGGTTTCATCAGTCACCTCTGCATCAACCGGTAAAAAATGTTTTCTCATAAAGTCAATAAATATATCGTAATCACCGGGCAGGGTACCATGTCCTCCGGCGTGCATGTAGTAACCCATATCATGGAGAATCGGCTCACCCGGGGCAGGCATCTCCGTTCTCTCCAGTCCCCTTTTGCCGAAGAGACGGTAAATCGGTTCGGCAGCGACAGCAGCCAGGAACTCACCTTTGGGATCGGACCAGCCGTCGCTGTCGCCCGTTTGCAGCAGGAGTGGGCGGGGAACGATCAGGGCCACCAGCATGTGTGCATCCACGGGCGACTGGTGTGGATCATCGCCATAGCGGGCACGGTTGCCGCAAAACTGGTAGAAGTAGCGTGTGGGGGCGATCATGTGGGCGATGGTCTCACCATAGTTGCGTCGTGAGAGCGCGGCTCCCCCTTCTCCCGAGCAGCTGGCGATGATCATGCCAAAGCGCTGATCGAGGGCACCGGCCCACAGTACCGTTTTACCCAGCCGGGAGACACCATGCAGAGCCACTTTCGATGCATCGATATCAGGATCCTGTTCCACGTAGTCCATTGCGTAACCCAGTCCCCATGCCCAGGCAGAGATGGTGCCCCACTCGTCCGGGGCGGGCCATTCCCGGCCGGCGGGCAGGTAATGGCCTCTGACGCCATGGCGGATGCCATCAGGAAAATCGGGCTCAATATCACCATAGTAGAGGGTAGCCACACCAATCCCGTTGGAGATGAACTTCTCCACATCGAGGCCTCCTATGCGGGGAGCTCCCGGGCGTGGCTGTACCGGCATCCTTTCCCCTTCCCTGTTCCAGAAGGAGCCGGGAGCCAGGCCCGGATCATCTACCATCAGGGCGTTGGGCATGAAGCTGATGGTCAGAAAGAGCGGTACCGGTCCGGTTGCCTCTGCCGGCAGGTAGATCACCATGTCGGCCTGATGCCTTGCCGTATCTTCGGTGAAGTAAAGCCTCACCTGCTTTCTGACAGCCTTGCCATCGAAGGCAGGGCTACCCGCATCAAAGAGGCTTGCTTCGCGCGGCACCCGCTTCGGGCACTTGCCGAACTGCTCCACTTCGAAGAGACGGAGCAGTTCCGGGCGGCGTTGCTCCATCCATTCCCTGGCATCGGTCACCCGCCTGCCGCCTTGCAGGGCAAAAAGGTCGGGCAGCACCCAGCTGCCCGTCTTCGTTTCATCGTAGTTGACCGGGATGCCGGCAACGGTATCCTGTTGTGCGCTCAAAAGGGTCTTTGAGAAGAGCATCAGGATGATCAAGCAAATCGGAAGGTTATTGCGTGTACACATGAGTGTAGGCCACGTTAATGAGTCAATCCAGCCCCATTTCAAATTTTGCAAAGTCGATAAACCGCCCCAGGGTATTCACAAACGGCTCCTTGCCATTTGCCGATGATATCCACAAACTTATCTGTCTGCCCGGTTTTGAGATAAAGATATGCTGGTTCCCATCGTCTTTTGTCTGATCGAAGTCATCCGGATTCACAAAGATCGCGGAACCCAGCTCTACCTGCTCAGCAGCCACATCTTCGGGATGCAACCCCCAGGTAAATATACAATCCTCCTCCACAACCACCTGCTGTCCCTGGTGATAGTTGATGCCGGTGACAAATGCCACATCATCATCAGACAACGCGAAAGCTTCCACCTTCGCTTTTCTGAAACCGGAATAGACGGTCACCCTCACCAGAATATCCACTTTTCGGTTCAGGTAGGGCACATCTTCCGACAACATCTCCATATAGGAAACCGATCCCTCTTTCACCACCCTTGCCGTTCTGTTTGAGACTGGATCCAAGGGAAGTACTTTCTCGCCATCCCACAAGCGGATACCGCCAAGGCCGACGGTGGGTCCTACCTTGTAGTAGTCGGCTCCCTTTCCTTCGAGCTGCTGCTGTGGTGTGGGATACCATTTGTATGTACCCAGCTCAAGTCCGGGCGTTGCTTTCGAATAGACATCGATGGCCGCTTTCTTGTCGAAATACAACCTCAGTGCCAGCCATTCATTTTCAATGGCAGGACCGTGATGCCCCAAAGCACGATAGAGATCGCCCGACTCCGACGAAACCTGATTGAGATAAGTGGCACTATCGCTCCGTAAAAAAAGACTCACATCGGTCATGTTTTGGGCTGCAAGAAAAGAGGCTTGCAACAAAAACAAAAATAAGAACAGTTTATTCTTCATATAATCAATTATTATTTAACACTTTGACTCACACTTCTGGATCAACACTACAAACATAGGGAATAAATATCGCCGCATCTATTTATTTTTCCTGTTTATCACTTTTCAACCACTTTTCAGGTACCGATACAATGCAGATATCCATTGCACGGCCATCTTCCGAGATCATTGCCGACTGGATTTCAATTTTCGTGCCGTCGGGGCTGAAGGTGGGGTGTACATGGTCGGCAGCAGTGCTCTTATGACCAGCCGTTAGCAGCATCATTTCGTTCGTTTCCCGATTGATGAGATAGAGCTCGCGTTCAAAGTTATCCCCTACGGCAAATCGTTTGTCGGGTGATCCGTGGACATGCCAGAATCCGCTGCCGTAAGGAATCTGCCCGGCAATGGACATCTCCCTGGTCCGGATGTTCACGATTCCCAACCCGGTAGGCTTCTCACGTGTCCCGGAAGGCCCCCATGCTGTCTCTTGTCCCGGATTGGCACCTTTCACGTCCGTTCCTTCCGGTCTGCTTTCACCTTCGACACCCGGAATGGGGCGATGCCCCAGTATGGCCAATGCCACCTCATCGGGCGAGATCACTGCTTCGTGGGTGATCCACTCGTATTCCGACTCCGGATAGAGGGGACGCAAACCAGAACCATCGGCATTGACAATCCAGGTACGTTGTGGGGCCTTTCCGCCGGTTTCCCAACAGAAAACGATCTGTCCCGGCATCCAGGGATTGCTTTGAATGTGTCCCACCTGGAAAGGGACGGAAACCACATATTTTATTTCACCTGTATGAATATTCATTCCGGCAATACCTGCGGGGCCGGCCCCCATGTTGCGGGGACCGAACGGTTTGGCGATTTCGACACCTCCGGGAAGGTGCTTTGAAGCCTCCTCCTTCCCTACACGAAACCAAACCCACTCTTCACCCCCATCGAGCGCCATGTCACCCCCGGCCTGCATCTCCGGAGGCGTTATTCCGCAGATCCGTTCATATGCCGCAGCCGGCTTCAGGTTGCCCGACTCCGAGTCGGAAAAAAGCTTTTCCAGATTGATCTCCACCACTTCAATGGCACCTGTTGCCGCATTTTGGCCACGTGGTTTGCGCATGTAATAGAGCTTCATCGATTTTCTGGCCACACTCAGCATGCCGGAAAACCCTCCTTCGGTAACCTGAACCATTTCGCCGGTTGCTTCATGAACCGCCATTGCCTCTCCCGGCGCACGCTGCGAGTGGAAAATCACCCATTGGCCATCCGACGTCCACTGGTTGTGAGTGGGGTAAATTTTTCTTTCGCCAGCCGTGCTGCTGGTCAGGAACACCAGGTCTACCCCGGTTATGGGATCCCTGACAACTTTCCTCTCAGAGGGAAAACGGCTTCCTATTTGTGCTTGCAGAGACAGGGGCAGGATAAAACAACCCAACAAGATTGATGCAATACCCGAAAATTGTTGTTTCATATGGAATTGTTGTTTTTAATTTTCATTCTCCCAGATAAAATGAGGGTACGGGAGACTGTTGATAGCCCATTGTCCGTACAGTGATAGTCTGTCGGTAAGTATTGTCTTGCAGGAGTGTTATCCTGCGGTCGTTAGCAGGAATTGTTGTACTATAAATGCGTAATTCACCGGGTAAAGCAGTGACTATTTCCTCACGCCAATCACCAAACAGATCGGCAGTCATCATAATACGTCCCTGAAAACCGTTTTGTACTTCCCCCTGTTTATATTTCATCACCGAGATTCCTTCACGATCTCCTGCAATATACTGACGTACCTTGCCGGCATCCCACCAGAGCCAGTCACCCGTTGGTGGCACATCTTCTCCTGAACCAATGAGATTTCCTTTTGCATCAAACAGATATTTGTTGTCATTACCGGGCACTCTCATTGCTCTATGTCCTTTCGGATCTTCACCGGCAAAACTCTCTAATCCCGGAAGTGATGGATCTATATCTGCTACCATGCCTGAGCCTATATGTACAGTGCTTTCACCAACACTCCATACCAGCTCACCTGTTTTTGCATCACGAACACATATGCCAAGTCCGTCTTTGTCATGCAAAGCCTCTACAGCCAAAAATATCTCGAGACCTGGGCGGGAAGGATCAATATCGGTAACATAGACCTTATCAGGGTGTCCCAATCCGGCCGACCACAACAATGTGCCATCATCGTCCAAAACTGCACTACCAAGAATAATTTCATCACGGCCATCTTCATCAACGTCATTCACCAGCATAATATGTGCACCCTGACTGCGTACAATTGGATTTTCCTCGTCTCCGTCCCAGCTCCACAGCTTTGTAAGCCGACCATCAGCAAATTGATATGCATCTACAAACATGGCTTTATAGGTTCCCCGGGCTACGATCAGACAGGGTGTTTTGCCGTCAAGATAGGCCACTCCCAATTGATTGCGGTTTTGCCTGTTGTAGTTTCCCAGCCGTTCTGTACGGGCTGGCCAGTCGGCTCTCGCAATTTCCTTGCCGGTCATCCCATCCCAGATTGAGATCCACTCCTCACCTTGGTAAACGGCACCGTCAGCATTCCGTACTCCGGCAGGTGCCGTCTTCACTGCAATTTCAGCTTTTCCGTCACCATCAAAATCGTAAGCGATAAAAGGAGAATACCATACACCCGGTTCAATTCCATCACCCAGGTCGTTGCGCCACAGAAAAGTGCCATCATTCAGATAAGCCTCTATCTTATAGGTCACCTGTGAGGAGTCGGGTCTCGAACCCGGATCCTTACTCACATTGGGTTGTATAAGTACAAAATCAAATTTGCCGTCACCATTCAGGTCGGCAACCCCCAGCCTTCTCCGTCCCGGGACCACATCATCTTGCAGAGGTATGGAGATATAGGCAGGTTCTTCCACCGATTTTTTGGCAATCACGGAAGCTCTCTCCGAGGGTGTTCCATTTCCTTTTTTCCCTACAGGAATAACCCAGTATTGATCTGTCTTATTTCCAGCTTTCCGGTCTACAAAGTCTGTGGTAGTGGTGACGGGTCTTCTGTTCAGTTTAACAGAACGATTGCCGGTACCCCTGTACACATCAAAAGCTACATCAACAGGATCCGACTTTAATAGTCTCCAGCTCACATACACGTTGTTATCTTCATCCTCAATCGCGATAACCCCTCTGTTTAACCTGTCTTCAATTCTCTCCTTTGCAAAGCCATCTACCTTAGGCTTAAGGGCATGGTTTGGCTCAAGTATTTCAATATTATACAATAGTTCGCGAGGATCCTGAGAATAAGCCTGCGCAGTAAACAGCAAGAGGCAAAAAGTAAAAGCTATTTTATTCATATTCCGTTTTTTATATTGTTGGTCGATAGTTATTAACTGTCTTTTTACAACGTGATGAAGTTATTCCACAAGAGGAGCTGACAACTCTGTTTTTCCTTCCACATACTCCGATGCAAGCTGATGAAGCTCTTTCACAACATCCTTATATTCTGGATCATTAACCAGATTACGCAATTCATGAGGATCATTGACAGGATCAGTCAGGTAAGCACCTGAACCTAAACCAAAAAACTCAGCATAACGCCATCGCTCTGTACGAACAGATACACCGGTAATACCTTTTCCACGTTCATTCCATACGGTATATGCCGGACGTTCCCACTCTCCGTGAGGATTTTCCAGCAACGGTTCAAGGCTCACTCCATCAAGACCCTCCGGAACAGGCAAATCACAAAGATCAACAAGGGTAGGATAAATATCCACCAGTTCAACTATTCGAGGCGATGACTTCCCATTCCCTTTGGCTCGCGGGTCATGAATAATAAAGGGTATACGGGTACCCTGTTCCCATAGTGAACCGGCTTTTGACCATTTCCCTTTTTCACCAAGCTGATATCCGTGATCGCTCCAGAATACAATAATCGTATTCTCCCGAAGTCCCTGTTTTTCCAACTCCGCCAAAACCCGTCCTACATTCCAGTCCACATAACTTACGCAAGCCAGATAGGCATGGATCATATCACGTGCCTCTTCAGGCGAAGCCGTCCTGTTTATAAACAAATCCGCATTGTTTGGCCTGATAGATCCTTGTGGAAAACCATGAGGAACCATTGGCAATGATGCAAAATCAGGAGGTAGTTTTATGCTGTCTGAATCATACAAATCAAAAAACTCTTTGGGGGCAACAAACGGTGTATGTGGTTTAGAAAAACCGCAGGCTATAAAAAACGGTCGACCGCTCTCCCTGCTTTTCCTGATATATTCTATGGCCCTATCGCCCACTCTTGTATCTCCCAGCTCTTTTACAGCCTCACCTTCCACTGCTTCCCAGCGGTCTGAACCAGAATAAACCTCCACACCGGGTGTGAGTTTAGCAGGCTGGCGCCGTGCTTGACTATAAGCCTCTTCATCCGATACATACGAAGGAGGATTTGTATTTACCGGCTCGCTATACCTGCGAGCTTCACCACCCTCCGTCCATGCCTCCGTATCGTCGATTCCGCCATGGAATACTTTACCCGTGCGGAGCGAAGCATACCCATGCTGTTTAAAATATTTTGGTAGACTTACCCATTCCGGGAAGGTGGCCCCAAACCATTCACGGTTGCTATAGAGACCGCTAGTGGTTGGGCGACGTCCTGTAAGAAGGGATGCACGTGACGGACCGCTCAGGGGATACTGACAATAGGCTCTTTCAAATCTCACCCCTTTTTTTGATAAATCATCCAGATTTGGGGTAACTGCCATCCGGCTACCATACGCATTTAATTCTGTCCTCATGTCATCAGATATCAGGAACAGAACATTCATAGGCTTTTTAGAATCACTGTCAGATGCAGGCCTGACCACAGATTGAGAAAAGACGTTAGTAAATGATACCGAACCGATTAACAATCCAGCGGTATAGAATTTCGTTTTATGGATATGTATTTTCATGACGCACCATTCTCTACATGAATATTGAGCAGCAATGAATATTGCCGCTCAATATTAAATAAACACTCTTACTAATCTAAACGATAAATCCTTAATTGTAACCCGGATTTTGGTAAGCTGCCTTCGCTGTCTCATCCAGCAGTTTCCCGCTTTCATCGGTAAGCATATCCATAAATGCCTGCGGGAATGGCTTGAATGTATTGAAAGGCCTGAATGCACCCTTCCCGTTTCCGGTCTGACCTTGTGTGCCATTCACATTATCAGAAACCGGCCAGTGATTTTGAAGGGTTGACCCCATTTGCTGGTGCCACATTATTCTGTCGGCCTGAATTCCTGCATGATGAATTCCTTCATATAGCGTAAGCTCTCCAATCATCTCTCTGGTCAGCTCATTGTAAATGAAATGAACGAACCTTTGCAAATCAGTTTTTGCGCTTGAGGGATAATTCTCTGCAATTGAATTGGCTGAAGTACCGTCCCAGTAAGTAGCATCAATTCTCATATCGGAAACCCTGTTTTGGGTTACGGTATAAGGATATTGTTTCTCCGAAGAGCTCAGCTCCTCCGCACCCGGGTATAATCTTGCAAGAACTTCCGCACGATTCTCGCCAGGCTTGTATGCTGCTCTTTCTCTTACTTTATTAATATCATTAATAGCTGAAGCAAAATTACCCTTACGCCCATACGCTTCTGCTCTTATCAGGTATGTCTCTGCTATTCTGAACATTGCCACATTTCGACTTCCGTACTCTGAGTTTATGGCTTCTCTGTTCACGTCGATGTGTTTTTTTACAGTAGCAGCAACACCAATACCAAATTCTAACCCTACGTTGTTTGCTTTGAAATCATCACTTGCATCTCTTCTGTAATAATATTTATTTCCATCTTTTGTCCAACGTGGATATAACACATAAGGCTGCGCTTTCGCTACGTCAATCGGGATAGCTGTCTCTTTTGTGTTTTCTAAAAAGACAAGACCCAAATCTCCTTTTCCTATCTTACGTTCTCCGGCAACAGCTGGACGTCCATTCCACGATTCGCGGTTATACGTAGGTAAAATGTTTGCATTAAAATATGCCGCCTCGTCAGCAGACCATTGTTTTGTACCGTTTTTTGGATCTTTGTAACTGTAATAATCAACATCATTAGCTCCTTCGGATAGCATGGCCTTGTACTCTATAAGGAATGTCTTTTCGAACCGTGAGTCCGACTGTTTATCTGTAAACACATCATATCCCCAGTCATTGGTTCTCATCCTCACGTTCTGATGCCCATATTCCCATGTACGGTTGGGTAATCCCCAAAGTGCACGCACATAATTACAGGTCATGTAGCATTGAAAACGCATACCGTAGCGGGTATTGGCCAGTTTGGGACCAAAGGAAGCAGCTAAAATAATTTCCGAATTGTTTTCAGAAGGATATGAACCTTTTGCGGTAGCAAAAATATCGGCGTAATCTTCGGCCAGTTTGTAATTAGGACTATTGATTACCTGTGTTGCAAAATAGATACATGAATCAAGATCTGTTGCTACATTTCCTTTATAAAGCATTCCCAAATGAGCATTTGCATTGGAATGATCAATAGTACCGTCAGCTTTCCTGTACTGTTTGAAGTCAGCCCCCTGCGCTCTTTGCAGATAAAGTTTAGCAAGAAAGTGTGCTGCTGCACCTTTTGATACTCTCTCTCTGCCCTCTGTTGACCCACCTTCAAATACTGTAGCGGGAAGATTATCATAACAGTATCTCAAATCACCAATAATCTGCTTGTAGATCTCTTCAGATGTTGATTTAGGGAAGTTGTACGAAGCAGGCAACGAGTTGTTACTTTTCAAAGTCATATGAACATCACCCAGCGAAGTGTTTAACATATAATATACCCATGCTCTGGTAAACAGCGCTTCTGACATTCTTTGAGCTGCATATTGCTTATCTGTAGCAAAGCGTCCCATTGCTTTTCCCTCTCTTATTGTTTCTATTGCCCTGTTGCAATTATTTACTGTAGGGTAGCCTCCCAGTAGTTGCTTGGCGTAATATCCCATCAGATTGTTGGTATAGTTACCAGCCCCCCCGGCAGGTGTCCATACTGTGGGAGAATAAATATCCCATGAATTATCTCCTCTTATTTCAGCATCCGACCCAACGTGAAACATGTAAGATCCTTCTTCCCATCCATATTTCCATCTCAAGGCATCGTACGTTCCGTTTATGAGTTGTTCCAACCCTTTCTCAGTATTAAAATAATCCTGAGTTATCGTAGACACCATCTTTTCTTCCAAAAAACTATCGGAACAAGATAATATTCCTATAGATGATAATAATATAATTATAATGTACTTTTTCATAATTGCTTTCATTTAAAATCCGAATCTTAATCCAATTACATAACTACGCATCAATGCAGTGTTGTTGGTTTGTCCTCCTGCCATAGCACCAGATTTTGAATCCCAACCATTCACATCATCGGGGTTGATACCCACTTTTACAAGGTCGCCTCCAAAAATAAATGGATTAATTACCTGTCCGTATAGCTGCATATTTGAAAGATTGTATTTCTTGAGAATCTTTTCAGGGAATGTATATGACAACGATATATTTCGAACAGCCACCATGTTACCACTAACATAGTTCATTGCATCTGAACTACTGCTATGTACTTTGGTAGTAGGTTGTGGATATCTTCCCGATGTGTTTTCAGGACTCCACACATCTTTTTCCACTCTTCTGCCATAAGTTTGCAGCAAACCGTAATAAAGGTTTCCAATGCGTGCATAAACAAGGAAATTAAGCTGCAGATTCTTGTATGTAAAAGTGTTCGTGACACCTCCTACCCATTTTGGCCTGTTCGATCCAAGTATTTTAGCATCATCGTCGTTAATTTTTCCGAATCCATTATCCATTATAGTAATTGTCTCTCCAGAGGCCAAAGTATAGGTAACCGAACCCTCAGTACCTGCAGGAACCACCTCCATAGGCTGCTGATCAACAATCTTGACCTGACCCGGAATATAGGTCAATTTTCCTACTGTCTTGTAAATATCCATCAGGTAACGATCTTCTTCTGTATCCTGCCACAAGCGATCATACTGATAGTCTCGCATCACTCTGATAGGTTGTCCTATAAACCATCCGTTACTCTTATCATCCTGTTTACCATTGGCCAGTTCCACGATTTCTTCTTTATTGGTAGACCAGTTGAAATCTGTTTCCCATGTAAAATCGGGGGTACTGATATTTACAGTTGACAAATTAACCTCGAATCCTCTGTTTCGTGTTTTACCAATATTTGACTGAATACTTACATACCCTAAAATTGCCGGAATTGAACGATCCATGAGCAAGTCGGACGTATTTGCCTGATAATATTCTATCGAACCGCTCACCCTGCTTTTAAACAAGGCAAAGTCCAATCCCAGGTTTGTCTGAGCAGTCTTTTCCCAGCCCAATGAATAGTTCGGCATCACGGATGCTTTTGCTCCTGCGACCTCTGTATTGTTGAATACCTGGTTAGCTGCCATCAGTGATCCGGATGTACTGTAAGCACCGACTGCAGAATTACCTGTAACACCCCATCCGTATCTAAGTTTTAACTGATCAACCCAGTCTATTTCTTGCATAAATCTTTCTTGCTCCAATTTCCAGGCAACAGCCAGAGAGGGGAAAAAGTCCCATTTATTTCCGGGAGCCAGCACAGACGAACCGTCCCAGCGTCCTGTTGCAGTGAGCAGATATTTATCCAGTAATGAGTAATTTACCCTCCCCATGTATGAAGCCAATGCATATTTTGAAAAGCCCGAACCATAGCCATGCGGTTTTCCTACTGAATTATCTGATAATGAATACCATAAAGCTGACGAATAGAGCAGATCCTGCGATCTCACCCATAAGTTTTCGTTTCTTGTTTCCTGAGCCGATTGCAGCAACGTTACATTTAACGCGTGCATATCATCCCAGTTTTTATTGGCATACAGCAAATTTTCCAATACCCAGGAAAAACTGGTTGCATTTCTGTTGTATCCTGTCATGGGTGCCGATGCTGGTGGTTTTGAACCAATAGGATTGGTATAGTCTTTATCATAAAAACTACCGTTGCGGGTATGTCTGAACTGAGCTCCCAAGTTCATGCGGTACTTCAGCCATGAAGTTATGTTAATTTCAGCAAAATTACTGCTCATCACAGAATATGCTCTGTCTTCGTTTATTCCGTTTTCAATATTCAGCAGAACATTATCTCCCGAAGGACCAAATCCGGAACCAGGATTCATGAGATTACCATTTTCGTCATATGCCGGAGCGTATGGCAGCAATGCCAGTGCCTGACCATAAGAGTCTTTTGCGGTAGAGTTGCCGGTATTATTCATCATCCCATAATTCTGAATGGAATAGTTTGCATTTAATGATGCTCCTACATTCAGCCATTTAACCGGATTTACGTTTCCGTTGATGTTAGCGGTAAAACGTTCATAATCCTGATCAACCATCGGTGATTCCTGATTCAAATAGGATACAGACATATACAGTTTGGATCTGTCGGAACCGGACGATAAAGATATCTGATGGTTATTGGTAATACCGGTGCGGGTAACCAAATCGGTCCAGTTTTGATCAAACAAATTGGCAGCATTATAAACGGGCACCTGATCGGCATAACCCAAAGCTTTCTCTGCTGCAGTAGCGGGCCGTAACACCTGATGGCCACTGGAGTCAAGCTGATAGGCTGTACCCAAGATTCTGCGCATATAGTTCTGGCTACCCATAAAAAGCACCATATCTCTCTCCATATCAGGAGCATTGCCATATGCTCCGCCATAAGTTCCTCCGTTGATATATGCCGATCGCTGCCAGTCAAGAAGTTCACCAGAATTCATATAATCAGTCAATTCATCGATCCGATTAAACGAAATCGAACCATCGTAACCAACTGTCACTCTGCCTTCTACTCCTTTCTTGGTTTGCACCAGAACAACACCGTTCGCACCTCGGGAACCGTAAATTGCAGTAGCGGATGCATCTTTTAATACCTCAATGGAAGAAATATCATTCGGATTTATATCAGCCATCGAACCCGATGCCAAAGGGATTCCGTCAACCACATACAGAGGCTCATTAGAAGCATTGATAGATCTGTTTCCACGAATTCTGATGGAGGCCAGTTCTCCCGGCCTGTTATTGGAGCTGATATCAACACCGGTAACTTTTCCCTGTAGTGCCTGAAGTGCATTCTGTACAGGCCGTTCCTTGATCTGCTCTTCCGTAACCCGGGATAAAGCACCGGTTACATCGCTTTTCTTCTGAACGCCATAACCTACAACGATTAACTCATCGAGCGTTTGTGTATCCTCCCTGAGGATAACCTGAATATTGGTTTGGCCAGCCACAGCTATCGTCTGAGTTATATAACCGATATAGGAAATATGTAAAACAGCGTCATTCTGGACATTGCTCAGCGTGAAATTTCCGTCTATGTCCGACGTAGTACCAGTTGTTGTACCCTCTATGATGATCGTAGCACCAATTACGGGCATTTTTTTCTCATCAATAATATTACCTCTGACCGTTTTTGTCTGTGCAAAAACTGAACCCGGCATTACTGACAAGAAACATAAAAGCAATCCAAATCCTATTATTCGGAAGGGATCACAACTTTTTTGTGTTTTCTGACATTTATTCATTCTCATTTTATTAAAATTATTAAACTCATGTTTTCTATATTGATATTGATATAAATATAATTCCTGAAATGATGCGAGTATAATCTTCCAACATTCTCCCTTTAAATGATTATTTCATTATTATTTCCGGAATATGGAAAACAGACTTCTCAATTAACTTCAACATGATCATCAAACACTGCATCGAGATAATAACAAAACTGATTATAACGATTTAAGTGCTCGTTTTAAAGAAAAAGATTTTCAAATAGTAAATTATGTATCAGTTCAAACTTAAATAAAAATAAAAATACAGGGACGATCAAAAAAGGCAGAAGGATTAACTCCTTTGACGCAACAAATATAGACAACAATTGTTAACTTCATATTGATAAAAATGACTTATAAACTATAATATTTGACATTTATCACATCAACCCGATCTTAAAATCAACTTCCTTTTGTCATCAACAGCGTGTCGTTTGTAATTCTGTTTAATTTTGCATTCACTGTCCTGTTTCTAATCTACATTTAGTATAAACCTATTACATTACAAGACAATTACTTGGCCTGTATCTGGACTGATATCCCCTTATTACCGGCTTATTATCCCCATATATTTAAATGAAGTGGGTATAAGTATAATATGACGAAATATAAAAGAATTCCCAGAGTAAAACATGCTTATTAATCTCCTATTAGGCAATCAATTTCGATTGAGACCTGACTGAGTATAGTTTATTTTGAGGATTTTCAGCAAATGCAGTAATTATTCAGTTGACCCAAAATATCATTTTCCTTATCTTTTAAA
>NZ_DCEN01000085.1:0-5553 GCF_002316955.1 Proteiniphilum sp. UBA1028 | reverse complement strand
CGGTTTCAGGAAATTTCTTGAAGCCGTTTTTTTATTAGTTACTCCGGAAATTCAACCAGGAAGCGGGTACCGTGATTGTCTGATTGTACAGACATTTTTCCCCTGTGACGAGTTACTATTTGTCGGCACAAACTTAAGCCAATTCCAGAACCTTTGGCTTTCGTGGAGTAAAATGGAATGAAGATCTTATCCAGCGCTTCGGGCGCGATTCCTTGTCCGTTATCAGACACCGTTATTTGTATACTGTCTCCAACATGTTCAGCCCATATCTCAATTTTGGGTGCATCTATTCCTTCGCACGCCTCCTTTGCATTTTTCAACAAGTTCAGCAATAGCTGCTCCATCATATCTTTGTCGGCTTTCAGAATCAGTTGCTCGGGATATACTTTAAAAGAGAATGCGATGCCGTACGTGGAGGTCAGTTGTTGCAACGAGGATAGCATCGGCCGTATTGCGATAGGTTGCAACGAAGGCTGTGGCAGTCGGGTAAGCTTACGATAGTTCTCCACGAAAGAGAGCAGCCCCCTACTCCGCCGGTGAATGGTCTCCATTGCCTGCTTCATTACCCGGTACCCCTCCGAATCATTTCCTTCATCAATTTCCCTTTCTGCCAATGTCTCCGAAAGGGAGATAATGGGTGCGATGCTATTCATGATCTCGTGTGTGAGCACGCTGATCAGCTTTTGCCATGCTTTGGTCTCCGCCTCTTCCATCATGGAGTCGTAGGTACGACTTCTGAACATCTCCAGAGCCTCGTTCATCTCTCTCATCAGCCTGTCCAGTTCATCGTTGGAGTGATTCACTCTGAAATAGGTCGAAAAATCGGCATGGCGAATCCCGCCAATCATGCGCTCCATCCTTTCAATCAGTCTCTTTCTGTCGTCATGGATAGAAACGGCAAAAGCAACCACCCCTGCCAGCATCAACGCCGCAGAAAAATAGAACCCTTTTACGCACAACCAGGCTCCGGTCAGCGATAACAGCACGAGGGCCGTTATTTTCAGAAAGTAACTATGTTTAGACCTGATTTTCATTTATAATCCATACTTTTCAATCTTCCGGTACAGTGTAAAACGGGATACGCCGAGCAGTTCCGCTGCCCGATTCATATTACCCTCCGCTTGAAGCAGTGCATGCTCAATAGCATTCATTTCAAGCTGCTCCAGGTTCAGATTCAATTCTTTCTGTTTCTTCGCAGTCGGTTTTAGTACAAAATTCTCCGGAGTAAGCGTGAATCCCGAAGAGAGGATCACTGCCCTCTCCATGGCATGCTGCAGCTCCCGCACGTTTCCCGGCCAGGGATATTCTTTCAGCTTGCGCATGGCTGCGATCGAAATATTTCGGCTATCCTTCTTGTATTTCTTTTTGTATCGATCATGGAAAAAGTTTGCGAGAAGTTCTATATCTTCTCCCCTCTCTCTGAGCGGAGGAATATGCAATTCAATGGTATTTATCCGATAAAGCAAATCCTGACGAAAATCTCCGTCGGCCACCATTTTATGGATATCGGCATTCGTCGCACAAATAAGTCGCACGTTAATCGATACAGGTTTCGTGGATCCCAGCCTGTTAATCTGCTGCTTTTCGATCGCACTCAACAGTTTTGCCTGCATAGGAGGTGTCAGGTTTCCGATCTCATCCAGAAAGAGCGTGCCTCCGCTAGCGATCTCGAATCTACCCGGCTTCTCATGTTTGGCGTCGGTAAAAGCTCCTTTCTGATGTCCGAACAGTTCACTTTCGAACAATTGTTCCGGAATAGTACCCAGGTCGATTTGCACGAATGGCTTCTCTGCCCGTGGGGAAGTCCGGTATAGCAGGTTTGCAAAAAGATCCTTCCCCGTTCCGTTCTCTCCCAGAATAAGGATGTTCGCGTCGGTATCCTTCAGCTTCTCTACCGTTTCCAAGAGTGACCGAATGACATCGCTCTCGCCAATTATTTCCGGGTAGGCACAATTGCTCTCCAGGGCGGCAACCTGTTGTCTGAGTTGCGTAACCTCGTGGCGGCTCTTTCGCAGCTCCACTGCCGAAGCCACCGTGGCCAGCAGTTTCTCCCGCTCCCACGGTTTCGGGATAAAGTCGGTCGCCCCCTCTTTTATTGCACGCACCGCCTTCTCCATGTCCGCATAAGCCGTGATAAAGATCACCACCATATCCGGATCAGCTTTCTTTATCTTCTTAAGCCAATTAAAGCCCTCCTGACCGCTGTCCGCATCCTTGTTGAAGTTCATATCAAGCAGGATTACGTCCGGCTCAAAACTCTGCATAAAATGCTCAATCCGCTCAGGCTTGGTCGTTACCTTGATTTTATCTACGTGCGGTTGCAACAGCAGATTCAGCGCGAAAAGAATATCTTCGTTGTCATCAACAATTAATATTTTGCCTTGCTTTTGCATTATTTTACTCAACTTTGAAATAACACGCCTCCAACTTTGAAAGATCCAGTTCTCAATTTTGAAATATCCTGTCCTTTTAAAGCATTCTCCAAAGATATGTAAAATAGCCATTGGATGTATGTGCGAATACGAACTTATTTTGTGCGAAAACGAACAGTGAAGCAATCGACGGCTTTCATATAACATCTAAATATCAGCATCTTACCTGTTTGGCATGTACTTTGTTTACATAAAATCGGGAATCTGGTAGTAATGAAACATACAATCGTACTTTTCTTTATTTCATTCTTTGTAGGGCAATCCATAGCGCAAGACACGCTTCGTCTGAGCCTGGACGAGGCGGTCGCGCTTGCCCGTGAACAATCGCCACAGGCTGTAGCGGCACGTCACCAATACCGTGCATCTTATTGGAACTGGCGATCACACAAAGCCAACTATTTGCCCAGCCTCACCTTCAATAGCTACTCCACGCTAAACCGTTCCATCAGCTCCGTCACCCTGCCCGACGGAAGCGATAGCTTCGTTCATCGCAATCAGCTGCTCAATGACGGTGCACTGACCATCAATCAAAACATCCCGCTCCTGGGGGGTAGTATCTATATGAAAACAGGACTACAACGGCTCAATATATTTACAGACAACACCCTGTCATACAAATCGACTCCGGTGGTAATTGGTTATTCACAAAACCTATTGGGATATAATTCCCTTAAATGGAATAAAAAAATTGAACCGATTCGCTATTCACGGGCACAAAAAGCCTATGCCGAAACCCGGGAACTCGTGGCAGCCACGGCAGCCATGAAGTTTCATCAGCTAGCCCTGGCACAAAACAGCTGGCAATCGGCAGCCTATAACTATGCGGCGGCCGATACACTTTACCGCTATGCAAAAGGTCGTTACGAAATAGGGACCATCACGGAGAACGAGATGCTTCAACTGGAAATAAACTATCTCTCGGAACAATCCAAGATGATGAATGCACGCATCGAAATGGATGATTTGATTCTCGACCTGCGTAGCTTCCTGGGGATAACCGGGAATGTTGAGATCGTTGTGGAAGTAAGCGATCAAATTCCTAACTTCACGGTGTCAGTGGAAGATGCACTAATGTATGCCCATAAAAACAATCCCGATATGGAATATTATTCCCTGCGGGAAATGGAAAGCGAGAGTGCCGTGTCAAGAGCAAAAGCGTCACGCGGGTTAAAAGCTGATCTTTATGCTGAGTTTGGCCTTTCCCAGACCAACAATATGCTGACCGAATCATACCGAAACCCGCTCGATCAGCAGCTGGTGAGCCTGGGTATCCGCATTCCCATTCTCGACTGGGGTGTGGGAAAGGGGCAGGTTGAAGTGGCCAAAAGCAACCTGGAAAAGGTAAAGATTGATCTGGAACAGGCTCGAACCGATTTCGATGCGAACGTGATAAAGACAGTGAAACAATTTAATCTGCAGCGCGAGAAGGTTACGATCGCACAGAAAACTGCCGTCCGCACCATACGTAGAAACAACGTAGCCTATCGTTTATACCTGCTGGGCAAATCCAGCCTCCTCGACCTGAATGCGGCGATAGAAGAAAAGGATCGCTCACAGCAAGCATATATACGTGAGTTACAAAACTATTGGGGTCTCTATTACGGGATACGCAGTATGACAGGCTATGACTTCGAGACAAACAGTCTCATTATCCCGGAAGAAGATCAATTCAATTGGCATGAATGATAATCAACAAAAGAAGAGAGTAATCCTATTTGATACGTTACCCTGAAGATGGACAACAAAGAAAATAATCACTCATTTCACGAGTCGCGCGACTCCTCCATGGACAAGGCGCTTCCCCAAAGGAGCACCTGGCAGAAATACAGATATCATATTCTTGCCGTAGCAGCATTTGTTGGATTTCTTGTATATGTGCTGATTTCGATTTCAGGAGGCCGCAAACTACGCGTAAATAGCGAAAGAATTCTCATAGCCGATGTGACAGAAGCTCCGTTTCTCGACTACGTTGATGCAGAAGGCATTGTTCAGCCCATTCTAACCATCAAGCTGAATGCATTGGAATCAGGGACAGTGCTGCAAGTCGTTGCAGAAGAGGGTAGCATGCTGAAGCAAGGCGACACCATCATCATCCTTCAAAACCATGAGTTGGCACGTGTCATTGATGAGCAACAGGCAGAATGGGAAACACAACGCATACTTTATCAGGAGAAAAGGCTGGAAATGGAGCAAAAATCCCTACTTTTGAAACAACAAACATTGCAGGCAGAGTATGAGCTGAATAGATTAGAAAAAGACTATGCGCTGGGAGTGGAAGAATTTAACATGGGCGTGAAAAGCAAGGCACAGTTGGATGTGCAGCAAGAAGAATATACCTATAAAACCCAAAATACCGCCCTGCAGCTGGAAGGACTCCGGCACGATAGTGTGGCTACCCTGTTAAGGCGTGATCTAATGAACAACGATCTGGAAAGAGCCCGTAAAAACACCATGCTTACAAGTAAGCGGATGGATAATCTGGTTGTCAGGGCACCGATAAGTGGTCAGCTGAGTTTTTTGAATGTGACACTTGGACAACAGATCAGGCAATCCGAAAATATTGGAGAAATAAAGGTGATGGACAACTTTAAAATTAACACACAACTCAGTGAATACTATATCGACAGAGTGATGGTGGGACTCCCTGCATCCGTAACCTATCAGGGAAAAAAATATCCGCTCAAAGTATCCAAGGTAGTGCCGGAGGTGAGGGACCGCCAGTTTGGAGTCGATCTTGTATTTACCGATGAAAAACCCGATAACGTGAGAATCGGCAAGAGCTATCGTCTACAGGTGGAGCTCGACCAGCCCGACAGTGCCATCGTAATTCCGCGTGGCGACTTCTTCCAGGTTACCGGCGGACAGTGGATTTATAAAGTAAACAGTTCAGGCGACAAGGCTATCCGCACACCCATAACTGTTGGTAGACAAAATCCCGTGCAGTATGAAATTACGAACGGTCTCGAACCGGGCGAAAGGGTAATTACAACAGGTTATGCCAATTTTGGGGAAGCTGAAGAATTGATAATAAGATAATACATATTAATATACACAACACAAGAACTATGATCAAAACATCCAACTTACAGAAAATATTCCGCACAGAGGAGGTAGAAACATG
>NZ_DCEN01000010.1:6119-6462 GCF_002316955.1 Proteiniphilum sp. UBA1028 | reverse complement strand
TTCATAACTTTGAATTTTTGCATCACTGGATCCATGATCGCATCGGAAAAAATGCTTCATCACGATTCCTTTCGGTTATCAACAAGAACTCACTTTTGCAAAGACAGTAAAAATCAACCTCCTGAAACGAAAAATAGGCAAAGCTCTGACCGATTGGAAAAACAATCCCAAAAGGATGCCGGAACCGTTCCCGAAGCCTGTCACTTTTTGCAAAGAGATACCTTCGCCATACGTCATCCGGATTAGTAAAAAGAATTTTGGTTTTGAGAAGGTATTGGTACATTCCCACTCGGTCGGGCATAAGCCGATATCGCCTTTCGACAGGTCCGACAACATGTTGTAA
>NZ_DCEN01000010.1:935-5970 GCF_002316955.1 Proteiniphilum sp. UBA1028 | reverse complement strand
AACATGTTGTAAATAGGCCTGGAAGCTCCCAGCGGATCCTCTTCGTTGTCCTTGTCACATCCGCTAAAGCATATTCCTCCCATCACCAGAATTAAAATTGTTAAGAATTGCGTGCTTTTCTTTCTCATGATACCTCTGTTTATTCCGTAGAAGTATTCATTTTTAACAAAACAGGCAATACCTTACCACATTTTATACGGTGTTTGCTTACCTTATATTCTTAGGAGGCAGGGTACTGATTCCCAAAACAGTTATTGTTCAAGAGCTTTTAACACCTTATCCTTCAGTCCTGACCGGATAAACTCTTCAGGAGAGATTTCCAGTTCAACCATCACCCGGGTACCTGAAGGTTTGTTTGATGAAAATACTTCCGGATAGGTAATCACATCGATAACAGACATATCCAGAGATTTTGCAATATCTGCAAGTGTTTTGTAAGAAAGTGCAATTTTCCCGCTTTCAATTCTGCTGATTGTCGCAACATCCACATCGAGATTTTGGGCAATTGCCGATTGTGAAAGACGCTTTAGATTGCGTATTTGCACAATATTGGCTATTATTTTTTCTTCGTTATAATTCATGCTCAAAAGTACACACTGTAAATCAATAAGTTATATTGTTGTGCGCAAAATAATTGCATATAAAGCAAATTATATTTGCGTAATATGTAAATATCTGTTATATTTGTTGCGCCGATAAAAAAACGGCAAAGTTAGAGAAAGATACCATGCAATAGGTGTGAAAAGTTTGCTTTAAACAAACATTTTGGCACAAAATACTGTGTGTAAGTTGCTCGTATCATTTAATTATTCTTCAATAACCTAATTATATCAGAAATGCTCAAAAACATCAGTCATTTTTTTGTATGGTTGTTTGTCATATGCATGACAGTAGCCATTACCGCTACGGGATGTAGCCAGCAAGGCGGCTACGAAGGGCCCAAAAGTGTGACACCCCCGGATCCTTCCAGGCCGGTGCTCTTTACCGGGTTCTCTCCGAAAGAGGGGGCCGTACGTACACTTCTCTTTTTTGAAGGAAGCAACTTCGGAACGGATATCTCGAGAATTGAAGTAATCATTGGTGGTGTAAACGCTCCCGTAATCGGCTCATCGGGAACGAAAATCTGTGCGATGGTACCCCGGCGCTCCGGCAGGGGCGATGTAGTGGTCCGGATCAAGGGCCAGGACGGAAAAATGATCAAGGAACATACCTTTGAGGAGCTGTTTACACTTCAGGCTGCCCTGCAGGTGAACACGCTGACCGGGAAAGTAGACCCTCAAACCAACTCCTCGAGCATCATCAACGGATCGTTTGAGGAAGCCGAGTTTCAACACCCCTGGTGGTTGGAATTCGACATTGACGAAGAGGGCAACAAAATCATTTATTGTATCGATGAGGAGAATCTGGCAGCCCTGCGAAAGATCAACCTCACTACCAAAGAGGTCTCCACCGTTTTCATGAAAGGCCAGGCGGGCGTGCATCAGGTAAAATCGATGTTGTTCGACACGCCAACGAGAGATACCCTCTTTTTCGTGGATGACAACGGCCGTGGAAATTGGAACGACCGTCATCAGATGCCAAATATATTTTACGCTGTGCGTAACGATGGATTCCGTAAAGTGTATCCCTATTTATACGCTCAGTGCTCCTATTCAGCTGTATCAATGAGTGACGGATCGCTCTTCTACAACACCTGGCAATCGTCAGAGGTGTACAAAGCCCGTCAGGTCTTTGACGAGGCCAGCGGAATGTGGGATGGGAAAGCATTGTTCAGCGTCAGGGCCAACTCTAGTGATCATGTGTTCATGTTCAGGCACCCCGATGATTTGTATGTTTATATGACCGGCTTCAACGGCGTTTACCGTTGTGCTTACGATAAAACAAAAAAAGAACTGGTTTCATCCGTGCTTCATGTGGGGGATATTGGCGGAAGTGGGGGCTATGTTGATGCCCCTGGAAGTTCCGCACGTTTCAGCCGACCGCGACAGGGAGTATTCGTGAAAAACAAAGAGTATGTGGTACAGGGCAAAGAGGATGTGTATGATTTCTATGTGTGTGATCATAATAATAATGCTATCAGAAAAATAACTCCTGAAGGTGAGGTTAGCACATTTGCAGGACGGGGAAGTATGGGCGTCGATGGAAAAGTATGGGGTTGGATCGACGGAGATGCACGCGAAACAGCCCGTTTTCGGGAGCCTACTGGCATCTGTTACGACGAGGATGAGGAGATCTTTTACGTGGCCGACCGTGAAAATAAGCGGATAAGGACCATCTCTGTCGAATAATAACTGCTAGCTGAAGGCTGATACAATGCCGCTAAAAGCAATACAAGTCTCGGCAAAAAGCCGAAAGCTGACTGCTAATGACTGATAGCTCCAGCTTATAGCTTAAATTTAAAACACAAAAAAATGAAGAAATATATACTATCCATTTTATTTACAATGACCTGTGTACTGAGCATATTTGCTCAACGAAAAAATGTGGAAGTCTCTGGCACCATTGTCGATGCAGAAGGCGTCCCATTAATCGGCGCTACCGTTGTAGTAAAAGAAAAACCGGGACTGGGAGTAGCTTCGGATATCGATGGTAACTACAAGATAAAACTCGAATCGTTTCAATACCTTGTCTTCTCATACATCGGTTATGAAACCCAGGAGCACTTGGTAAAGGATGAAAATACGATACTTGACATCACGATGCAGGAATCAAAAGCGACCGCCCTCGATGAGGTAACCATTACCGGGACTGGCCCGCAGAAGAAAGTGACCGTCACGGGCGCCATCACCACCGTAGAAGTGGGGACCCTGCGGACACCCGTGTCGAGTCTCACAAACGCTCTGGCTGGAAACGTAGCGGGAGTGATGGCCATGCAACGTTCAGGTCAACCAGGGTCCAATACTTCCGAATTTTGGATACGAGGCATCTCTACCTTTGGGGGAAGCTCTAGTGCCCTAATCCTTGTAGATGGTTTTGAGCGCAGCATGGATGAACTCAACATCGAGGATATAGAGTCATTCTCGGTGCTGAAGGATGCCTCCGCCACCGCTATTTACGGGTCACGCGGCGCTAACGGGGTTATTCTTATTAACACAAAAAGGGGTGGCGAGGGAAAAGTAGAGGTGAACGCCAAATCGGAATATACCTGGACCACCCGTACCCGCACGCCCAAATTCGTGGATGGTCTCACCTATGCATCCATGGCTAATGAAGCCCGTACCACCCGCAACCAAAAAGCCGTTTATACCGACCAGGAGCTGATGATGATCGGTGAACAGCTCGATCCGGACATCTATCCCAATGTGGACTGGATGGATCTTTTGTTGAAAGACGGTGCTCCGATGTATCGCACCTCTGTGAGTGTGAAAGGTGGAGGAGCAAAGGCAAGGTATTATCTGTCCGGCAGCTTTCTCGACGAAGGAGGCATGTATCATGTGGATAAAACGATGAAAGATTATGATACCAATGCCAATTATCAGCGTTATAATTATCGTCTGAACATGGACATGAACCTAACGGCCTCCACCCTCGTTCAGGTAGGTATCGGCGGATCGTTGGAAAAATCGAATCGTTCCGGGGCAATCAGTACTGACGATATTTGGTATTCGGTATTCGGCTATAACCCCATTACCATGCCGGTGATGTATTCAAACGGATATGTGCCGATCATGCAGGGCGAAGATGCGGAATCGTGGGAGAGGAAATACAATCCCTGGGTGGCCGCTACCCAGACAGGATACTCGGAGATATGGCAAAATACCATCAATTCCAATGTGACGTTAGAGCAGAAGCTGGATTTCATTACCGAAGGGTTAAAGTTTTCCGGACGATTCGGATATGATACCTATAATTACAACTATATTCAGCGCCGGAAAAATCCGGAGATGTGGAGAGCCGAGCGGCAGCGGGACTCAGATGGCAAGATTGTATTTAACCGATTGGTTCCGGAGCGGCTGATGACTCAGGGATCTTCTGCTTCAGGCGACAGGAAGGAGTTCATTGAGGCAGAGATGTCTTACGGGAGAAACTTCAATGACCACAACGTAGGCGGTGTGCTTAAGTACACGCACGATAACTACGTGAACACTTCCGGCATAGGAGATAATATCATGGAGGGTATCGCACGCCGTCATCAAGGATTGGCAGGGAATCTTTCTTACGGATATAAGAACCGCTATCTCTTCAATTTTAATTTTGGTTATAACGGTTCGGAGAACTTTGCCAAAGGGCATCAGTTCGGATTCTTCCCTGCTTTTTCGGCAGCTTGGAACATCGCGGAGGAGCAGTTTGTAAAAGACCGTATCGATTGGTTGGGAATGCTCAAGATCAGATATTCTTACGGTGAAGTGGGAACCGATAACTCCTCATCCCGATTTCCCTACCTGGCCGATTTTGGAAACTACAGCAGAAACACTCCGGCAGGCGATCAGGATGTTTATTACAATTGGGGCGACCTGAACAGTGCCTTTGGGTATCCGGGACTGACATATACCCGGGTATCCTCCAACAACGTAACCTGGGAGATTGCCAAAAAACACGACCTGGGAGTAGACCTTTACTTGTGGGGAGACAAGTTTGGGCTGACGGTCGACTACTTCGACGAAAAGCGGGACGGCATCTATATGGTCCGATCTTATCTGCCCGACATGGTGGGTATTCAGGGCTCCAACCCCTCCGCCAACGTGGGCAGTGTGAAGACCAACGGGTTCGACGGGAATTTTAAGCTGGATCAGAAAGTGGCCAATGTGGTGCTGCAGATCCGCGGCAATTTCACCTACAGCAAGAACGAGATCACCGAAGCCGATGAGATGGTGAACCGTTATCCCTACCTCCGTCGCACCGGCTACCGCGTGGATCAGGCAAAGGGTTTGATCGCCCTGGGCCTGTTCAAGGATTATGAAGATATCCGCAACAGCCCCCGCCAGGACTTCAGTGATCCCAGGGACGTCATGCCCGGCGACATCAAGTATAAGGATATCAATGGAGACGGCATCATCAATAACGATGATATAGTACCTATTGGCTCTACCACACG
>NZ_DCEN01000010.1:0-584 GCF_002316955.1 Proteiniphilum sp. UBA1028 | reverse complement strand
GGCAACGCCAACAACTACCGTGCTTCTACCTACTGGTTACGCGATGGCTCCTACGTTCGACTGAAGACGCTGGAGATGGGATACACCCTGCCCAAGGTATTGACTACCCGGATGTTTATGGACAAGGTGCGGATACATATTATTGGGCAAAACCTGCTGACTTTTTCGAAATTCAAATTATGGGATCCGGAGATGGGAAGCTCCAACGGCATGAAATATCCGTTGGGGAAAACAATTACATTCGGGTTAACAGTCAATATTTAAATAGAAAAAAAGATGAGAAAAAATATACTATTCAGCGTAATAATCTGCATCGGGGCCTTTGTATTGTCCTGCTCCGATTACCTCGATGTAGAGCGTTATTTTAACGACCGGCAGGACCTGGAACGCATCTTCAACAGCAGGGACTATACCGAGCAATGGCTGGCCAACGCCTATTACCAGCTTCTTTCCTATAACCTGGAGATCGGACACGTACGTTTTACCCTCACCAATTACTCCGATGATATGATCTTCACGGAAGGCGGTGCCGGCATCTCATACTCCAACTATAAATTCGGGCAGTACGGCCCCCAATACGGAGG
>NZ_DCEN01000076.1:485-8725 GCF_002316955.1 Proteiniphilum sp. UBA1028 | reverse complement strand
CCCAGCTTCTGCTCATAATACCAGCCGTGGCTCTGCCAAAGAGCGATATGGTTGTTTGTAAGACCCTTATCGAATGAGTTTTCGGGTGCGGAAAAGTTGGTTACGAGGGGGGGCTTCACTTTGTGTGAAATCATCCGGTTTTTATCCTTCTTCGATTGACGGTAAAAATTGGGAACAAGCGTGCTTATTTCCTGTTTATCAGAAAACACGCTGATGCGATATTTCTTTTGTGCCAAAGACAAGTGATATCGTATGCTATCGTAAATTTGGCGTACGGTATTTTCGCGCATCGGCAGGTAAGAGAGGGAGAAGTTGGTGTGCAGCTCAATGCTTTTTTTACGTTCATTCAGCGCAATACTGTCCACCGTCACCTTTCCCGGGCGAAGTAGCGTCTCCCGGTAAATGTTGGTCAACGACCCGTTAAGTCTGAATTTCAGGGAATCCTCCTGAAGATTTTGGGAAAAAGAAGAATAGGACATGGCCAGAATCAACGCTAAAAAAACATATTTCTTCATCGGATGCTCAGTATATTTTTTTCAATTTTTACAAAATTAGAAAAAATGATTGAATAACTTCAATCTTTTAAAAGTACCTTGTAAAGTAATGGAAAACTACAAACTTTCCTTGAAAAAGGGTTGTCCAAAAGTTGTTCATCCGTCTTTGTCTTTATGCAATTCAATGATGCAAAAGAAGAAGAAATGAACTTTTGGGCAACCCTTATAAAGCAAGAAATACTCAACTAATTATTTCCATCCTGGATTCTGTACCAGTTGAGGATTCAAAGAGATTTGATCTGATGGTATGGGATACCAATAGTGTTTCTGATTGAATTGTCGTTTCTTTCCCTTGGTCCCGTCAATATAGTCACCCGTTCTGTCTACAACATGGTTATAGGGGTCATTCACAATGTTGGCACCCAGAAGTATATCCGGATATAAAGACGAATCCAGCTTATCAAGTTGATGCCATCTGATCAGATCCCAGTAGCGGGTCCAGTTATCAAACATCAATTCGTTACGGCGTTCACGGCGAATTTCCCAAATGAGATCACTTACGTCCATGTTATTGGCTGGATCAGAATAACCTACATTTACGTTTAACGGAGGAATGCCGGCCCTGGATCTCAGCTTGTTGATTGATTTGTTCAGATCGTCTTGGGTGATTGAACCTAACTCTGCACAAGCTTCCGCATATTGTAAATATACAACAGATAACCAGAATATAGGAGCGTGGGTAAAATTAGCACTGGTTTGGTTCCTGTACATATTATCCAGACTTTTGTTGTCATATTTGTTTACCCCGTATCCTGTGGATGACGTCATTGAAATGCCGGTTCCAAACCGGGTGAATCCCCGTCCCACATAGCATAGTGCCGTGTCGATGGTTTGACTGAGCCGCTTATCACGCATATCCAATATCTTTTTAATGGACATTACCGTATCGGGAACTACATTTCCTCCTACAGTTTTAGTCCCTATCTTCATTACTGCGGCATCCGATTTATCCAGAGATGTCAGTGACAATGGTTTACCGTCGGTGAAAAGATAAGATTCGAATGCATTCTTGCTCATGCCGCTTATTTGGGTTGATGAGCTGATATAGGCAATCAGGGAGTGATGCAGCACATTTTGTTTGTAGGCTTTGTAAAAAATCATTTCAGGATTGTCAGCCAGATTAACGGAATTGTAATTCCCCTGGTAAGTAGGACTTAACGTGAAATTTTTGCCCATCAGGAATGCGGCTGCGGTTTTCGTTTCCGTGAAGAATTTGCCTGCGCCCGCCATATCGGGGGCAGACTGACCATCTTCTGCTTTACGGTATTTACGGAAACTGCCTTCGAAAAGCGTGATTTCGGCTTTCATGGCGTTGGCGACATTTTTATTCAATTTTATTTTGGAATTATTATCGTTCATATTGTTGCAAGCGAAATTTAAATCTTCCAACACGTGATCCATCACTGCATCCCGATTTTCCCGGACACCGTATAAATACCCTTCGTCTGTGATGTCCAATGATTTATCCACCCAGGGGACATCCCCATAGGCGCGTACAAGCTGGTAATAATGCCAGGCTCTCATTAACCGACCAACGCCTCTCCAGTGATTTTTAGCTTCATCGCTCATATTCACTTTGTCCACATTCTCAAGTAGGATATTGGCCCGTCGGATTTCAATCCATCCATCCCGCCAGTTGGTGCTGCTGGCCGGCACGTTTTGAAATGTCCAGTCGGCAAAACTTCCGCCTGCCTGGTCATCGGAAAGGGTCCGAAAATAAAAGAGACCCGAGCCTCCGGCATTCCCATACCCTAGGAAATCCTGGTAGAAGGTATTGGCGTAACCGGTTACATTACTTTCATTTGTCCAGAAGTTATCGTTGGTAAAAGTATCCAACGGGCTTTTGTCCAGAAAGTCGTTACAAGAAGAGAAGGCCAAGATTGCAGCAACGATGTATATTATATTTTTTTTCTTCATATTTCTGTTTTTTTATAATGAATACAACAGTTTAGAATGTGAGCTGAACACCAAATGATATTGTCCTGTACATGGGGTCTATACGTCCCCAGGTCGCATTACCCAGACTTACACCTTCTTCTTTGTCATTGACTTCGGGATCGACGGGCGCGTTACTCTTGTTAATCAGCTCCATCAGGTTATTTGCACTGAAATAGATCCTGGCTCTTTGCATATATATTCTCGATGCCATATCGGTAGGAAGCGTGTAACCTAGTGTTAGGTTCTTGAAACGCAGATAGGCCATGTTCACAATATATTTAGTCTGAGGGTAAAAATTATGGTTCCCTAATTCCAGAACAGCAATCGTACCTCTTCCGGCATTACCCGGGAATAATTTCGGGAAATCGGCTTTGAAATCGGGATTTTCTTCCGTCCAGTAATTTGTCTGGTTTTCATAAATGGCGTCAGCACCTCGCATCATCGGCATGACAAATGCACTCTGTGTCCACACCGAGCGTTTTCCAACTCCCTGGAAAAACATATCCACATCGAATCCTCTCCATTCAGCACCCAAGCGAAAACTGTACTGGTAACGCGGAGTGGTGTTGCCAATCACTTTCAGATCGCCGTGGTCATCGGCAGTTCCTTTTCCACCGTCAATAATTTCGTTTCCATCTAAATCCTTGAACTTGATGTCACCGGGGCCAAATACAAATGTTCCTTGTTGTAATCCGACTTGAGAGGCAATCCCTGTCTTATAGGTGCCGTCTGCATTAAAATCTTCCTCTGTAAAAAAACGATCTGTCTCGAATCCCCAGATGTCGCCATACCTTTTACCACTGTAATTCTGGTTTAATAATTTGGTTTCATTGTCCCATTTCACAATGTCTGTGACAAAATCTCCCACATTAGCATTGGTATATAGCAATACATCGTTGAAGCGGTGGCGCCAGTCAATCGTCAATTCCCATCCACGTGTGCGAAGAGTTCCTGCGTTGACATAGGGTGCAGTGGCTCCGAGTACCTGTGGCATTGTTTGGCCTGGTGCGAGCATGTCTTTCGTTGTACGTTGATACCAATCGAATGTGAAATTCAGTTCGTTGTTAAAGAGCCCTAAGTCGGCACCAAAATCGAGCGTTTGTATACGCTCCCATTTTAATGTGGAGGAAACCAGTTTGGGCATATTGTATGCAACAACAGGCACACCTTCATCAGTTAACCACTTTACGTCATCAGCAGGCTTGTTGGATGCATCGCGTTTTGTCAGTGTGGAAAGGTACATGTTGCTACCTACTGCCTGATTGCCGATTTCTCCGTATGAGGCTCTTAACTTGAGATTATTGATCGATTCTTTTAAAGGATCGAAGAAAGCCTCTTCGCTGATCCTGTATCCGGCTGATGCCGATTTGAAAAAAGCCCAGCGGTCGTTAACCGGAAACCGGGAGGAGCCATCATAACGTCCGTTTAACTCGAGCAGCCACTTTCCGTCATAGTTGTAGTTCAAGCGGCCAAAGTATCCGGCTGTAGCCCAATGCGAATGTGCCCCGTCAACGTACTGGCTGCCTGTGGCCAGGTCAAATTCCGGCAGATTATAGTCTAGCAGGTCATTTCTTTCAGAATAATGGTTGAAGTATGTATTTCCTTCCGCATTTCCTCCCAACATAAGATTGAAATGGTGGCGATAGGGTAAAGAAAATTCATAATTACCATAGATATTCAGTGCAAAGGTCTTGTCCTGATCGGATTGTTGTTCCAGCCAGGAGCTACTGGTATACAACGTTGTCTTTTCGATGGCTCCTCCCCAGGAATTCCATCCACCCAAAGGTATGTAGGCCGCTTTATAGGTATAGTTATTCACGTTATAGGTATAGTCGGCATTTAGGGTTAATCCTTTTGCCAGAATTGCCTTTGCAAAAGTTCCCATACGTATGAAACTATTATTATCGGTCCAGTCGCCCGCTTGCTTACGGTAAGCAATGTCGTTACGGAAGTCGTTACCCTGATAAGTCCCATAAGGGCCGAAGAAACTTCCCCAGCGCCACATGTACTGATAGGTCGTTCTGCGTGTGGCAGGTCCAATAAAATCTTTATTGCTGTAATTGAACCGGGCTCCGATCTGTAACCAATCTTTCACATCGGTTGTTACGTTCAACATAGCTGTCCACTTGTCCATTTTTTCGGGGAAATATGTCATGACACCTTCTTCGTGGTTGTATCCTACCGACATGTAGTAGGACGTTTTTCCACTTGTCCCCTGCAGGGAGAGGTTATGGCTCTGTGACGGTTTCCAGTTTCGGAACATAATGTTCACTACATCCCAGTCTGCAAAATACATGCCCACGCCGTTGTTGTTCAGAATGAAATCGCCGAGAGGTTTTGAACTGTCTGTAAGTGCATTCTTATCACCCAACACCATTTCCCGGTAATTGGCTTTTTTGCCGTTATGTTCGTCTCTCCATTTTTCAGCATATGGAAGCATCTCATCGAGATACATGCCAAACAGTTCATTGGCCAATCCTGCGCGTTCATTAGCGGCAATCAGTGCTTTCAATTGAGAAGGGACATCGGGGTAGTCAGGTAATATGGTGGGGGTATCCCAAGCAAAATTGTTGGTATAGTTTATAGATACCCGATCCACCTGCCGTGCCGATTTGGTAGTGATAAGTATCACTCCGAAAGCGGCTCTGGTCCCGTAGATTGAAGTAGAGGCAGCATCTTTCAGGACAGATATGTTTTCAATATCCTCCGTATTCAGAAGGGAGAGATCGTCCATGGGAACGCCATCAACAATGATCAGGGGTTTACTTGTGGCATCATTGCTTAATGTCCCCAAACCACGTATGGTTACGGAGGGTTGCGCCCCCAGCTTGCCACTGTTGCTGATAACGGATAAGCCCGGGACTGCTCCCTGCAGGGCTTTCGAGATGTCGGAATAAGGACGTGCCTCCAGCGTTTTGCTGACATCCACGGTGGAGACAGCTCCTGTTAAATTGGCTTTTGTCTGAACCCCATACCCCACCACTACTAGTTCTTCCAGTGATTGCGTATCTTCCAACAGGGTAATGTTGAAATGGGTTCTTCCTGCGGTGCTGATTGTCTGACTCATATAACCAATATAGGAAACATGAATGGACGCATCGTCGGCTACCCTGAAAGTAAACCGTCCGTCGAAGTCGGTGATGGTCCCATTGGAAGAGGTGCCAACTTCAATGATATTGGCTCCGATGATGGCTTCTCCTTTGGCGTCGATCACTCTTCCAGTGATTGTCTTTCCGGTTTGTTGCATGACTTCCGTTGTGGTGATGATTACTTTTTTACCCTCCTCGGCTAACGGTTTTCGTGAAATCGTGATTTGACGGTTGACTATCGAGTAGGTAAGTTCTGTTTTCTTCAGGAGAAAATCCAATATTTCCGTAATGGATTTGTTGATAAAGTTACAATCAATACTGGTAGACAATGCCGCCTCGGTATTATCCATCATCAGGAACAGGTAATCGCTGTTTTTTTCAATTTCTTGTAATGCCTCCCTCAGCGTGACGTTCTTTAATTCGGCATTCACTGTTTTTGATTGGGAATAGGTGTTTTCTGCCGAGATTGAAAAAATACAGAGTAAAGCTATCAAAAAATAAATTTTCATGATTGTAAAAAACTTTTCGGTTTTTTTCGTGGTAAAATGTGCACGGTTATTATTTTCTTGCATATCTTTGTCATTGAATTTTAATTTGTTACCAAATAGATTATGATTCACTTACATTTTGGCCGGATAATGTTACCGCATTATTCGGCTTTTTAGTTTTCTTTTGGGATTGTTATCATAGGCTTTTTGTTTTAAATGATACATGTAAATTAAATTTACGTTTTTTAGGGTTTACTTATGTATATAACCCTTTCATTCAGTACGTTGTAATTCAGAAAGGTCATTTTTGAAAATGATTGCAACACATCTTCAAAATTATCGGACAGGAATAATTTCCCCGAACAGGTTTGATTGTGCAGTTTTAGCCCTGCATCGTAATTAAATTCGATGTTATAGTATCTTCCGATTTTTTTGAGTACATTGGTCAATGAGGTTTTGTTCAACAACATATATCCGTTTTTCCAACTGGTATATTCCATAACATCCACCTGTTGTTGCTGGATACTTCCGTTACTAATTTCAGCTTTTTGGTTAGGTTTCAGCATCAAAGAGTTGCCCGCGCTCTTTACTTCCACAGATCCGTTCACCAGCACCACCGATTCACTTGGGTCATCGGTATAGGAAGATACGTTGAACGAAGTTCCGTAAACGGTTATCTGGGATTGAGGCGTGTGAATGATGAATGGATGGTCTTGCTTTGTCACTTCAATAAAGATTTCACCTTTTACACTAATTTCCCGAGCCTCGCTGGAAAAAGCAGAAGGAAATTCCAATTCGGTACCGGAGTTTACATATACGGTTGATCCATCGGAAAGAAGGATCGAAGATTTTTTTCCGAAAGGGACAATAAGTCTGTTTTTCCGGTTGTTTTTTAAATCAATTTCCTTTTGGGAGATAGAATCCCTGATCAGGGCCTTTTCCTTGTCTGAGAATTGAACTGTGGCGTTATTTTCCAAGTCAACCACTTGATGTTCTGTGAATAACTGTACTTTGTCCCGGTTCATCACCTCTCCAATGAATGCCATTTGCTTGCCGGGTACGATTTCTTCCCGGCGGGTTGTATAAAGTACCGTAATCAAAACCAAAAATAAAATGGCAGCAACAGATGATGCATACAGAATCCGCAGTCTTCTCCTCCTTGCCTGCCCAAGTCTTCCTTGCAGTTCCCGGTACACAGTTTTTTTTTCAAGCCGGTATGTACATTGTCCCTGTCGTATTTTGTCGAATTCGGAAATGGCTTCCTGAAACGGTTCCCTGAGGTGTTCGTTCTCTCTGATAAATTTGCTCCAGAAAGCTGTCAACTCTTTGGTAGGATGAGTCCTCCAGTATATGAAAAGATCATCACACAAAAAATTTTTATCGTGTATGTTTTGCTTCATTCACACTCTTTTTTATCAAAGACTGGAAAATGTGGACCAAAGGACGTATTTAAGGAATATTAACCAAATATTGTGAATAAATATATAAGAGATGATAACGAATGGGGTCTGGAATTATCTTTCATTTTTTTGAGTGCCCTGTACAATGTTTTTTTTACGGCATCGGGAGAGAGATTGAGAATTTCGCCTATTTCTGCATAATTCAGGTTAAGTTGATAATGATAGTTGATTATTTTCCGTTGCCTGGGAGGTAGAGTTTGAAGCAGGTGTGACAGTTTTTTTTGTAACTGGAGTTGCCTTTCTTCATCAATTATTTGTTCAATGATGTTTTTCTCATTCTCAATAAAGAAGTCCAGATAGTTGATTTCGTGTATTTTGTGTTCTATGGTGTGAATGTCGAATAGCCGATTTTTTACGCTGCCGAGCAAATAGAATTCAATGTTCTGAATATGCCGCAATTTGTTTTTTGATGCATAAAGTTTGAAAAAGACGTCGTGTATCGCATCCTTGCATGTTTCTTCGTTGAATCCTATTTTCAACGCATAGGCGAAAAGCTCCGGGAAGTAGGTATTGTAAAGTGCTTCGAAAGATCTTTCATCACCCGCTAAGAATCTTTTCCATGCTTCTTTGCCCATCGTTGCATGACTATTTTTTGTTATAGTTTAAAAATGTATATGCATATGGATGTTTATCGTCGGTCTCGTGCGATTCTTTTTCAACGAGTTTCCATTCTGTAAAAGGGATTTCTGGAAAAAAAGTATCCGCATCGTC
>NZ_DCEN01000076.1:0-194 GCF_002316955.1 Proteiniphilum sp. UBA1028 | reverse complement strand
TAGTTCTCCGGTTCACCGGAGGTAATCACGATATTGGTACGGTTGGGTAATGCTCCTTTGGGTAAAGATTCATAGGTTTTCCGGCCCATGATCACAGCGTATCCGGTGGTGATCTTTTTAAAGTGCTTCAGGTCGCTGGGCAGATGGCAGAGCAGATCGCCGTTGCTACCAATGGCATTTTGTTCATCGAGAGC
>NZ_DCEN01000048.1:0-22700 GCF_002316955.1 Proteiniphilum sp. UBA1028 | reverse complement strand
ACAAAGGTGATTTCACCCTCTTTTTATTCGGATATCTATCTGAGAACATATCCCAATATTCATTTCTCAGGAGGTTAAATTTTATTTTGAGACAGCCTCATTTTTTTAATAGGCGCGTTCTCTCAGGTAAACAAGAAAAAGACGCATAAGCGATTTAATGTTGTTATCGAATGTAAAATCCGCGATAATCTTTTCCGCTTCGTCGAGAAACTCATCCATTCTTCTATATGCATGCTCCACTCCACGATTATTTCTTGCGAACATGAGCAGTTTTGTGATATTATCTTCGGTGTAATCGCGCGATGTAATGATACCTATCATCTCTTTACTTAGATCCTGCGGTGCATTTTTTAACGCATAAATCAGGGGAAGTGTAATCTTCCCCTCCCGTATATCGTTGCCGGTAGGTTTTCCAATGTCGGTTTGGTAATAGTCGAAGATGTCGTCTCTGATTTGGAAACAGATTCCAAGAAGCCCACCCAGTTCTCTGAATCTTTCAATCGTTTCGATCCCTGCTCCACCGGTAATAGCCCCGATGGTAATACTCGCACGCATGAGCGACGCAGTTTTTTTGTCGATGACATCAAAATAAGCATCCTCGTCAATGATGACATCGCTGGCAAGAGAATATTGATCCAGTTCTCCCTCGGAAAGATTTTGTCCCAGTTCCGAAATGATGCTGACAATACCGAGATCTCTTGTTTTCACACTCTCCATCAATGCAGTGGACAAAAGATAATCACCGATCAGCACAGCTTTGGTATTATCAAATACGGCGTTCACGGATTTTTTACCTCTTCGCATATCCGACTTGTCGATTACATCGTCGTGTATCAGTGTAGCCGTATGCAAGAGTTCAACTGTCACCGCACCGTGATAGGTTTCCGGGATAATGCGTCCGCAAGCCTTGGCTGTTAAAAGCACCAGTATGGGTCTCAGTCGTTTTCCGTTCGAGTTAAACACATGGCTGATCATCTCCGCTACACGCGGATTGTCACTTTTGAGCGACTGGCGGAAATAATCTTCGAAAAGAAGGAGCTCTTCCCGAAGAAAATCTTTTATTATCTGACTTTGATCCATTACACCTGCTTAATAACTTACAAAAGTAAAAATAATTCTCCTGTTCGCAACAAATATTCGTAACTTTACAGTTTCAAAATTAATTTTTTGAAAACGTGGTGAAACGAGCACGAACATTATAACGTACTAACTGATGACTAAAAATAAACTTTTCCTCCTCGACGCATACGCCCTCATTTACAGATCGTATTACGCTTTTATCAAAAATCCGCGCATAGACTCGAAAGGAAGAAATACCTCGGCTATTTTCGGCTTTGTAAATACGCTGGAAGAGGTGCTGCGAAAAGAGGATCCCACCCACATAGCGGTCGCTTTTGATCCTCCGGGTCCCACCTTTCGTCATACAGCTTACGAAGAATATAAGGCACAGCGTGAGGCTACACCGGAAGTAATTAAATTATCTGTTCCCATCATCAAGGATATCATCAGTGCCTACAACATTCCGGTGCTGGAAGTACCCGGTTACGAAGCGGATGATGTGATCGGCACAATCGCCAAACGGGCGGACAAGGATCGCTTTGACGTGTACATGATGACACCCGACAAGGATTACGGACAACTAACTGAATCTCATATCTTTATATACAAACCAAAATACGGAAGCAATGATTTTGACGTACTGGATGACAAAAAAGTAACGGAAAAGTACCAGATTGATCATCCGTGTCAGATGATCGATTTATTGGGATTAATGGGTGATTCTTCCGATAACATCCCCGGCTGCCCCGGTGTGGGAGAAAAAACTGCTGTAAAACTGCTGCGGGAGTTCGACTCGATAGAAAATCTGCTTAAAAATAGCCATCAGCTAAAAGGGGCTTTAAAGGCCAAAATAGAAGAAAATAGCGACCAGATACGTTTCTCCAAATTTCTGGCTACCATCAAGACAGACGTGCCCATTGAGGTGTCGGAGGACGATTTTATCCGGAAAGAGATAGACGAAGGTGCCATAAAAGAACTCTTCGAGGAACTCGAATTTCGTGCCCTTCTCAACCGGGTATTGAAGCAGGATCCGGTGAAAACAGCACCGAAAGGTCCGTTACAGGGTGATTTGTTTTCCCTGTTCGATTTGCCGGAAACAAAGAATTCAGACGAATCGCCGACAGCTATCTCTCCCGAAATGCCGGCCGACTTCACCAATATCCACACCACCCCGCATCAATACACGATGGTTGAGACTGAAGATGAGATGGCCACATTGAGCAGGATGTTGTGCCAACAACAATCGGTCTGTTTCGACACCGAAACTACAGGCGTAGACCCATTGCTGAGTGAACTGGTGGGACTTTCTTTTGCATTTAAAGAAGGTGAAGCCTATTATGTACCCATCTCTGCGGATCGAGCGGAAGCTCAACGACAGGTCGATATTTTTCGTCCCTTTTTCGAGAGCGAAAACATAGAAAAAGTAGGGCAAAACATCAAATACGACATCCTTGAACTGCGGAATTATGACATTCGGGTGCGGGGATCACTTTTTGATACCATGATCGCGCACTATCTGATCAACCCTGAAATTCGTCACGGCATGGACTACATGGCCGAGATCTATTTGAAATATAAAACAATACACATTGAAGAGTTGATTGGTGCCAAGGGGAAAAATCAAGGAAATATGCGCGACGTTGACCCGGCGATCGTCACCGACTATGCCGCAGAGGATGCCGACATCACGCTTAAACTGAAGCACAGGCTGGAAAAAGAGATTCACGCGAACGGACTCGATCATCTTTTGTACAGCGTGGAATTTCCGCTTATTTATGTGCTGGCAGATATGGAATGGACAGGAGTGCGTCTGGATCTGGAGGCTATAAACGATCTTTCAAAGCAATATACCGGCGAACTGGAATTGATTGAGAAAGAGATCACGGAGATGGCGGGTATTGAATTTAACATTAACTCCCCAAAACAGATAGGCGAAGTACTGTTCGACAGAATGAAGATCACGGATAAACCGAAAAAAACCAAGACGGGACAGTACAAAACCAGCGAGGAGGAACTGGAAAAAATTCGATCCAAACATCCTATAATTGGTAAAATACTGGAACAAAGGGGACTAAAAAAAATATTGAGCACTTACGTGGACGCTTTCCCGCTGCTAATCCATTCACGTACCGGTAAAATCCACACATCGTTCAACCAGACCGTGGCAGCAACGGGACGTTTGAGCAGTACGAACCCGAATCTGCAGAACATCCCCATACGCGACGAACGTGGCAAGGAGATGCGTAAGGTATTCATTCCCGATGAGGATTGTTTGTTTGTCTCCTCAGACTATTCACAAATTGAACTGCGCATCATGGCCCACCTAAGCGGAGACCATAATATGGTGGAAGCGTTCAATAAAGGGCTGGATATCCACGCTGCCACAGCCTCAAAAATTTTTAAAGTCCCTCTGGAAGAAGTAACAGGAGATATGCGGAGAAAGGCAAAAACGGCCAATTTTGGTATTATTTATGGAATCACTCCCTTTGGATTATCGGAAAGGCTGACTATCTCCCGCACTGAAGCCAAAGACCTGATTGACGAATATTTTGCCACATTCCCCGATGTGAAACGCTATATGGATGAAAGCATTGCAAGGGCGCGCACTCAAGGATATGTCGAGACAATATTCGGAAGAAAACGTTATCTGCCGGATATTAATTCCCGTAATGCTACCGTGCGTGGATACGCGGAACGCAATGCCATTAACGCCCCCATTCAGGGAAGTGCGGCGGATATTATCAAGGTGGCCATGGTGCGAATTTTCGAGCGGCTGGAAAAAGAGAAGATGCGTTCGAGAATGATCCTCCAGGTACACGACGAACTCAACTTCAACGTTATCCCCGATGAACTGCCGAGACTGAGGCAAATAGTGACAGAGGAGATGGAACATGCCTTTCGTCTGCAAGTTCCTTTAAAAACGGATCTGGGAGTAGGAGAAAACTGGCTGGTGGCTCATTAACACAAAAGTCATGCTCGACGGATTGGCAGATTACGGATACTGGGGGTTGCTGTTGGCTTCTTTTCTTGCAGCAACCATACTTCCTTTCAGCTCCGAAGTAGTTTTTGCGGCGTTGATAGCAGCAGGAATGGATCTGTGGACCAGCATTATCTATGCTACGGTCGGGAATGCTATGGGAGGTGCTACCTGCTACTACCTGGGAAGATTGGGTAAAACACAATGGCTGGAAAGATGGTTCAAGATAAAGCCCGAAAAAATTGGTAAAACCATCCAGTGGCTGCACGGGAAAGGCGCCATGATGGGGTTTTTCGGTTTTATGCCAGCTGTTGGAGATGCAATGATCGTGGCACTTGGATTTATGCGAGCCAATGTCTCGGTCGTGATGATCTCAATGACCATGGGCAAGTTTTTGCGCTATCTGCTCATCGGTTTTGGCACAGACAGGATTCTTTCCTGGTTCTGACTAGTGTCAGGCTTCAGTCATCCCGTTTAGTTCTTGATTCAAATATAAATTGACATGACAATACTTTTTAACGAAATAGTTTACGGACCTGTTCACAGCAGAAGAATGGGAACGTCGTTAGGAGTAAACCTGTTACCCTACGACGGCAAACTCTGTTCGTTTGATTGCATCTACTGCGAATGCGGTTTCAATAAAGACTTTCGTACAAAAACGAAACTACCCGACAGGGAACTTGTAAAAGCTGCTTTGGAAGATAGGCTGAAGTCGCTTCGTGAAGAGGAGGCTAAACTCGATGTGATCACATTTGCCGGAAACGGCGAGCCTACCCTGCATCCTGAATTTGATAAAATCATTGATGATAGCATTGCATTGCGGAATCGCTACTATCCTCATACAGGAATAAGCGTACTTTCCAACGGCATGCATTTGTCGAAAAAAACAGTTTTCAATGCACTCCAAAAGGTCGATCATCCCATCTTAAAACTTGATTCGGCCTTCGACGAAACTGTCAGGATAATCGATCGTCCCAATACCCCCACCTATGGAGTAGCAAGACAGGTGGCACGCTATAAACAATTTCAGGGCAATTTTATTCTCCAGACCATGTTTTTAAAAGGCACTTTCGAAGGGAAGATAATCGACAACACCACAGAAGAAGAGATTTTTGCATGGTTAGAGCTTATTAGAGAGCTCAAGCCGCGTGAAGTGATGATCTATACTATTGATCGGGAAACACCCGCAAAAGGGCTTCAAAAAGCCTCTGCTGAAGTCCTCAAAAAAATAGCCGAACAGGTAGAGGAACTGGGGATTAAAACCAATGTAGCTCTGTAAAGATCAGACATTAAAACGAAAGTGGATGATATCACCATCCTGCACCACATATTCCTTGCCTTCCACATTCATTTTACCAGCTTCCTTGACAGCACTTTCAGAACCGTAGGTGATGTAATCATCGTATTTAATGACCTCGGCACGAATAAATCCTTTCTCAAAGTCCGTATGGATTACACCGGCACATTGTGGGGCTTTCCATCCTTTCTGAAATGTCCAGGCACGTACTTCCTGTACTCCAGCGGTAATAAATGTTTGCAGGTCAAGCAACCTGTAGGCCGATTTGATGAGTCGGTTGACACCGGATTCTTCCAACCCAATTTCGTTCAGAAACATTTGCCTTTCTTCGTAGGTTTCAAATTCCGCTATTTCTGATTCAATTTTGGCAGCCACTACCAGAATTTGCGCGTTTTCGTTTTTCACCGCTTCGCGCACTGCTTCCACATACCTGTTTCCACTCACTGCACTGGCTTCGTCTACATTGCAGACATACAATACCGGTTTGGAAGTAAGTAGAAAAAGTCCCTGGGCAGCCTTCGTTTCATCTTTGGTATCGAAAGTCACTGTCCGTGCCGATTCTCCACGCAACAAGGCAGCGCGTATTTTTGAATAAACTTCAAAAGCGAGCTTGGCATCTTTGTCGCCCCCCGTCTTTGCCTGCTTCTCCACCCTATTGATGCGCGCTTCAATCGTCTCCAGATCTTTCAGCTGCAGTTCGGCATCAATAATCTCCTTGTCCCGCACCGGATCAACCAGTCCGTCTACGTGCGTCACATTCTCGTCGTCGAAACAACGCAATACATGCAGAATTGCATCTGTTTCCCGAATATTGGCCAGAAACTTATTCCCCAAACCTTCTCCTTTGCTCGCTCCCTTCACCAATCCCGCAATATCTACTATCTCTACAGTAGTAGGCAAAATTCTCTGTGGATGAATAAGTTCAGCCAATTTATTAAGCCTATCATCCGGAACCGTAATCACACCCACATTGGGTTCGATAGTACAGAATGGAAAATTTGCCGCCTGCGCTTTCGCATTCGACAAACAATTGAAAAGGGTTGATTTCCCTACGTTGGGAAGCCCCACAATACCACATTGAAGCGCCATTTTTTTCGATTTTTAAAGACGCTCACTCCAATGAAACCAGTAAAGAATCAGCAGAAGAGAGCCATACATTTTTTGCGGGTGCAAAGGTACAAAAAAGGGATCAGTTTATCAATTCTCTGGAATGGTTGACAAAACAGAGTCCATATAACGATCACAGACCGTGACGTGCGGAAATCTCCAGCATCCGTTCAATTGGCTTCACAGCTTTTAACCTGATCCTTTCTTCAATAAAAATCTCGGGTGTTTCATTTTTGAGAGAGAGATACAGTTTCTCTAACGTATTCATTTTCATATAAAAACACTCATTACACGCACAGGTGGAATCTTCAGGAGGAGCCGGGATAAACTCTTTTTCCGGATTTTCTTTTTGCATCTGATGCAATATGCCTGCTTCAGTAGCCACAATAAACTGTTTTTTATCGGAAAGGGTCGCAAATTTAAGAATGGAAGAGGTTGACCCTACGTGATCGGCCATTTCCAAAAGATATTTTGGACATTCGGGGTGAGCCAGCAATAACGCTTCAGGATGTTCTTTTTTGAGATCCATAATTTTCTCCAGCGAAAACTGTGCGTGTACATGACAAACACCGTCCCACAACAACATATTTCTTCCGGTGAGTTTGTTGATATAATCACCCAGATTTTTATCAGGACCAAAAATTATTTTTTCATCTGCCGGAAGCGATTCAACCACCTGTTTCGCATTGGTAGAGGTGACAACGATATCGGTCAATGCCTTTACGGCTGCCGTCGTATTCACATAGGAAATAACCGTATGGCCTGGATGATCATGCACAAATTTCTCAAACTCATCAGCCGGACAACTCTCTGCCAAAGAACAACCGGCCATCAGATCCGGAATAAATACCCGCTTTTCCGGACTTAATATTTTTGCGGTCTCACCCATAAAATGCACGCCACACAACACAATGATGTCGGCAGTGGTCTTCGCAGCCCACTGGGCCAATGCCAGACTATCTCCCACAAAATCGGCAATATCCTGGATATCAGATTCCTGGTAATAATGCGCCAGAATAATGGCGTTTTTCTCTTTTTTCAGGAGTGCTATATTTTGAATGATTTCTGCTTTTGTCATAACCTAATTATTATATATATAGTTTTAAAAATAAAAAAGAAGTATGATGATGATGATAGCCTGTTGAAACTGTCAATCAGTTTTATTCAAAAAATTTGGAAGTCACGTTTTCAAATTATGAAAGCAAGTTATCGTCAAATAATCACGGCTTTAATTATTTTCTTTATACTGATATTCAACCGTATAAGAAAAGTTATCGAAAGCTGTTGATAAAAAGCAAAGTTAATAATTAATTTCTTTTCCATTGCTGTCCTCTTGTTGAAAAGAGGTGGAAACATTGCTGTAAAAAAAGCGTAACAAATTTGTAATTATGCAAAATGTTTTTATCGGAAAATTGATTTTAAATAAAAAAATGAAATTATGAATTTCTTTCTACAATTCTTTCACAAGTTATCAACAAAAGTCTCTTTCAGGCAAAAATATCCCAAGTAACTTAAAAATAAAGTATTAAAAAGAAAGACGAATAATTATATATTGTTAATACTCTTTTTTTTACTTTCTTTTTAGAACAAAGTTTTTATACTTTTGTTTCTAATATAAGTAAGGTGAAGAAACTATATTCCATACTATTTGTCTGCTTGCTGATTATTCTGACACACTCATGTATGTCGACAGTAAAGATAACGTCCGTGGTAGAGAAAGACAGGGAAGGGGATTTTCTGCTTAAGTGGGAAGTAAGTCCCGATCAGGAGGGCAACATTGATATCTACTCTTCTCTTACTGACAGTTCCCTGACAAGTTTTACGCCGGTTGCAACTACCAGGATTACGGATCAGGTGCTTAAAGTGAATCCTACCGGTTCCGGCTTGCGGGAATATTTTATTCTTCGTACTGCCGGCGTTCACTCCGGTGTAGTGGCCAACAGGGTTATCGACATGAATAACATCAAGAACTTTCGTGACATCGGCGGATATTATACCACCGATAACCGGCAAATGAAGTGGGGTGTTATCTATCGTTCGGGCAATCTTAGCAACGCCACCCTCTACGATCAGGAACGCATCCGGAGGTTGAAAATAAAGACGGTGATCGATTTTCGTTCGGAGAGAACAGCCGGAAAATATCCCATCCTCCTTCACCCTTCAATCAGAAAAATAGCTTTGCCGCTGGCGCCCATGGATGCAGGCAAACTTGATGAACAGATGAAAGACGAACATTTCGACCGGAGCGATGCCATTCGTTACGTGCAGGAAGAATATGTCAATCTGGTAGAGAATCACAAAACTCAGTTTGCCGAAATGTTCGATCTGCTTGCCAACGACAGCAATTACCCTGTTCTGTTGTCCGGTTCATTGGGAAAAGATGGGGTTGGAATAGCTACCTATTTGATTTTGTATGCCATCGGGATACCCCAAGGCATTCTGGAGCAGGATTATATGCTTTCCAATCAGCATATTGATCCTGCAAAAGCAGAGATAGATGCCAGAACTCTCTCCGAGTCGATGCAGGAAGCTGTCACAGCCATGTTATCCGTCAACAGGGCTTACCTTAATTATGCCGTAGACCATATCAAACTAAAATATGGATCGTTGGATAATTATCTGGAGAAGGAACTCAGGGTAACCATCGGCAAAAGAAATTTACTCAGGAAATATCTTCTATACCAGTTCTGATTTATTTTTCTTCGTTAACCCGGTCACGTTCTAATTATCCAATTTATTTTCATACCTTTGCACCCGATTTTAAAAAGGGATGATTAAAAAAGTCTTCTGAAAAAGAGGTTATCATCAAAAAACATCGTCCCAAAATCACAGATTGTCATTGAATTTTCTCTCATCTTTATGAAGTCGGTTATGTGGAGTAAGGAGAAAGATCAATACTCACACATTAATAATTTATAAAAATGAGTACATTTCAAGAACTGGGTGTGATGCCCGAAATTCAGCAAGCGATTACTGAACTGGGATTTGAACAACCCATGCCGGTACAAACGGAGGTAATCCCCCAATTGCTGGCCAACACGCGCGACATCATCGCACTTGCCCAAACAGGAACCGGAAAGACAGCCGCTTTCGGAATTCCCATCATTCAGAAAACAGATGTAAAACATCTTTCGCCGCAGACACTAATCCTGTGTCCTACCAGAGAACTATGTCTGCAGATTGCCGGTGATCTGACCGACTATTCTACCTATGTGAAAGATATTAAAATTCTTCCTGTTTACGGAGGATCGAGCATTGAAAGTCAGATACGAACATTGAAAAGAGGGGTGCACATCATTGTGGCTACCCCGGGAAGGCTTATCGACTTGATTAAGCGTAAAACAGTATCTCTCAGCAACGTGCACACCATGGTGCTGGACGAAGCAGATGAAATGCTGAACATGGGTTTCTCTGAGGACATTGATGAAATTCTTTCCTATCTGCCACAGGAACGGAGCATGTTGTTGTTTTCTGCCACGATGCCGAAGGAGATTGAAAAAATTACACGGAAGTATATGCAGGATCCGAAGGAGATCACCATTGGCCGGAAGAATGAAGGGGCACAAAGTGTGCGTCACATCTACTATATGGTGCATGCGAAAGACAAATATCTGGCATTGAAACGCATCGTGGATTACTATCCCAATATTTACGGCATTGTTTTCTGCCGTACGCGCAAAGAGACACAGGAAATTGCCGACAAGCTTTTGCAGGATGGGTACGATGCGGATTCGTTGCATGGCGACCTTTCCCAGGCACAGCGTGACTTTGTGATGGGTAAATACCGGAATCACAATCTCCAGTTGCTGGTAGCGACCGATGTCGCTGCCCGTGGGCTGGACGTGGACGACGTGACGCACATTGTCAATTTCGGACTGCCGGATGATTTTGAGATATACACACATCGTAGCGGAAGAACCGGCAGGGCTGGAAAAACAGGCACGTCAATATCCATTATCCATACCAAGGAGAAAGGAAAAGTAACACAGATAGAAAAACTGATCAACAAGAAATTTGAGAAAAGAGAAATTCCCAAAGGAGATGTGATTTGCGAGAAACAGTTGTTCAACTTTGTGGATAAAATTGAAAAGGTAAAAGTAAACGAAGCAGAGATCGAGCGTTTGCTGCCCTCTATTTTTCGTAAACTGGAATGGCTTGAGAAGGAGGATATTATTAAACGAATTGTTTCTCTTGAGTTTAACCGGCTGATTGAATATTATCAGCAGGCGGAAGAAATTGAAGAGCCGCAGGAATCCTCTCGCAGGAACAGAGAAGAATCCCGTGGTAAAAGAGGAGATAATAGGCAGGAGAATGGTGCCCGTAAGCCGGAAAAAGGATATGCACGACTCTTTATCAATGTCGGGAAGATGGATGGCGTGAATCCGGCATCACTCATGGGTTTTATCAACGACAATGTAAAGGGAAAGGTACCCATAGGGCGTATCGACCTGATGAAAAGCTTTTCCTTTTTTGAAGTACCGGAAGAGCTTGCAGGAAAAATAGTTAATACATTTCGTGGTATGTACATTGAAGACCGGAAACTGGTCGTGCAGTTGGCGCAGGAAGGTGAAAGGCCCGAGAAAGGGAAGAAGAAATTTTTCGGGAATGATTACGGGAATAAAAGTAAAAAGAAGAAATTCAGATATTAAAAAAAGGACGGGGCAGAGCACCCCGTTTTTTTATCGCCTTAAATCTTAACAGAAACGTAACCTAAGCGTAACCGGTCTGTAACATTTATAACAGACCTTTGTGCCGAAAATGAACTTAATATTAAATTTGTGGCGCATAAATTTATTTTGTCAAAATTGTCCGGTCTATTGTTCTTTATCTTTGCCTTTTCGCTTGCTGTTCAAGCTCAGACAGGCACAATCAGGGGTACAATCACGGACGCAAAAACCAATGAGCCGCTCATCGGTGCATCGGTATTGGTAGAAGGAACCACGAACGGAGCGGCGGCCGATTTAGACGGCAACTATGTTATCCAGAATGTACCGGCAGGAACATATTCACTCATTGCTTCGTATGTATCATACGAGTCTGCAACCATGACAGGTGTGGTTGTCCGGGGAGACCAGGATATTGTGGCAGACTTCCGGATGAATTCCGACGATATAAGCCTGGAGGAGGTGGAGGTGGTGGCGCGTGCCAATCGCGAAAGCGAGAACATCCTGCTGATGGAGCAACGCCAGGCGCTCGTAGCCACCCAGGCTGTGGGAGCCCGTGAATTGTCCCGGAAAGGAATTGGCGATGCGCAGGCGGCCGTAGCACAGGTATCCGGTATTTCACGCCAGGAGGGCGTAAAAAACGTGTTTGTACGCGGATTGGGCGACAGATATAACGTAACCCTGCTCAACGGCTTTCCGATACCCTCGGAAGACCCCGAATATAAAAATATTGCGCTGGACTTTTTCGGGACCGATGTGATTCAGAATATCGGTGTCAATAAAGTATTCAGCGGAAAAGATTATTCCGATGTTGGAGGTGCTATTATTGATATCGCTTCAAAGGAGCTGGTGGGAGAGCAGGAATTTAAAATTGATGTTTCTGCCGGATTGAACAGCGCAGCAACCGGCAGCGATTTTCTGCATCAGGACGGCACGAATTATTTTGGTTTTTCCAATAGAAAACAGCCGCTTGGCAACCTGTTTACTTTTCCTAACAGTCTTGATCCTGCAACGATTTCCATTCCGCTAAATCACAGCTACGGGCTCTCCGGAGGAAAGCTTTTCCGGCTTGGCGAAAACAACAATCCTCTTTCGTTTTATGTGGTAGCTTCGCACAGTACCGATTACTCCTATACCCGTGAAATTGTGCGTAACTCCATCACAAGCGGACTTATTTATCAGGATCAGGAAGGGAAAAAATATGCTAGGAATACCAACCAGCTGCTATTGGGTAATCTGAATTATATCCTGAACCGTAAACACAATCTGCAATATCATTTCATGCTAATCCACGCCAACAATCAGTACGTGGGGGAATACTCCGGCAAGCACGGCGAACGGCATCAGGACAGTGAAGACTATATGGGTTTTCATCGCAGGCAGCAAGCAAACGACAATATGCTTATTTCCAATCAATTGATCTCAGACTGGAAGTTATCTGATCAATTGGATCTGGAAATTGGTGTTTCCTACAATGCCATTACAGGTTCAGAGCCCGATAGACGCGAAAATTATCTCTCCAGAATGGCGGACGGATCCTATATTCTTACCGGAAGTAACCGTCAGAAGCGTTTCTTCTCCATCTTGAAGGAAAACGATGTCAACACAAAAGCAAATTTTACTTATAGACTTGACGATCGGTTTAACAGTGGCCATTCATCCTTGCAGTTCGGATATACGGGACGGTTGGTAAATGACAACTTCGAAGCGGTGGAATATAATTTTACGGCTGTGCCCGGCACCATTCCCATTGATCCGCTTCAACTGGACAATTTTTACAACGTTTCAAACCTCAAAGCCGGGCTTTTCGGTATGACCACAGGCGAAACAAATTCGTATAAGGTCGCCAAATTCATCCACTCCGGGTTTGCAGAAGGAACCTATCAGTTGTTCCCCAATGTAACCGGCAATATCGGTTTGCGCATGGATATTGCGGAAATGACGGTAAATCACCGTGTGCAGCATGTACAGCCGGGTGAGGAATCCATTCGGAAAAACTACTTTTTGCCCAGTTTGAATCTGAAATACGACCTGAACGATAAAAACAGTATTCGGGTGGGGGCAAGCAAATCCTATACGTTGCCTCAATCAAAAGAAATATCCCCGTATCAATATGTAAATATCTCTTTTTCAAGCCAGGGTAACCCCAATATAAAACCGTCCGACAATTACAACGTCGATCTGAAATGGGATTATTACATGAGTTCCGGTGAATTATTGACATTGACGGGCTTCTATAAGTATATTGTCAATCCCATCGGACGAGTCGACCAGGGTAATTCGGCCGGGCTGCTCACCTACGACAATATCAGCGACCATGCCGTTGTGGGGGGAATAGAGTTCGAGTTCAGGAAGAATCTCTTCAATCAGTTCAATACGCACTTTGAGAAGATGCACAGACTCTCCTTAGGGTTGAATGCATCCTATATTTATACGAATCTTACATTGGATATTCTCAATACAGAAGCCCGTAAGAGTGGCTTAGAGGGTGCATCGCCTTTCCTTACAAATCTGGATCTTTCCTATACTCACACAAAAAAAGAAAAGAGCTTTGTGGCCTCCATCATATTCAACTACTTCAGCAACCGTATACATACGGTGGGAGCCAAGGGTTTTAAGGATATCATGGAAGAAGGTGTTCCCACCCTCGATTTCGCTTCTTCCTACAGTTTTAACAACCATCTATCGTTGAAAATGAAGGCTCAGAACCTGCTGAATGCTTCCTACCGGCTGTCGAGACAAAGCAGCGTTTCCGACGAGAAGGTGATACTGAATGAATTCAAGAAAGGACAAAATTTCAGCTTGGGGGTAAGCTACGAATTTTAAACAATGATAAATTTTTGTAACACGATAATTTTTAATTTGACAAAAAATGAAAAAGATTATTTTTAGTTTCTTAATGTTCGCAGCAATGTTGGTACCTGTGGTGCTGACTTCCTGCGGTAAGGATGACAACAGTGGAACCGACCCGGTTGAGGACAACAAATTGTCCGGATCAATTAAGGATACAAGAACGCTTGATGAGAATGTGGAATATTTGTTAACAGGCCCGCTTCTCGTGGAGGAGGGTGGTGTGCTGAATATCCCGGCGGGAACAACCATCAGGGCACAGCAGGGGTTTTCAAACTATATCCTTGTTTTGCAGGGCGGTAAGATCAATGCAAGAGGAACTGCAGACAAACCTGTACGGATGATTGCCGACAAGGAAGATGCCGGACAAGGGTACTGGGGAGGATTAATTATCAACGGAAGGGCACCTTTGGCATCTCCCGGCGAGGTTGGAAGTACCGAAGTAAACTCTGCCTATGTGTACGGAGGTTCCAATGCAGCAGATAACTCCGGTGAATTATCCTATCTGATTCTGGGAAATACCGGTGCCCGTTCAAGCGCCGATGTTGAACATAACGGACTTACTCTGAACGGTGTGGGAAACGGAACCAAAATTAGTGATCTTTATATTTATGATGGTGCCGACGACGGCATCGAGTTTTTTGGTGGCTCCGTAAATGTAAGCAACCTGCTGGTTGTTAATTCGGACGACGATATGTTCGACTTCACTCAGGGATACAACGGAACATTGAAAAATGCATACGGTATCTGGGAGGCAGGCTACACTAGCGGTGAATCGGATCCACGCGGGATAGAAGCAGACGGTAACCTGGACGGCAATTATGTCGAACATCCCAATCAGTCTGATTTCAGGGTTGAAAACATGACCATCGACCTGAAATTAGCTGCGGTAAGTTTTGACGCTGCTGATAAACCTAAAAGGATGCAGGATGTCATCAAGATCCGCCGCGGTGCAAAAGCCACGGTCGTGAATGCGCTTGTAAAAGGTACCGGAACGGTGGAAGATTTGGTTGATCTTATGGATTCCAAGGGCGGAGCTGCTGCAGGTACCACCATCAGCATCACCAACTCGCTGATCAATGCTCCCCAACGTCTCACGAGCCCTGTGGCTGCTGCGGGGGTTACCATTGAAACCGGCAACACCGGATGCCCGGTAAATATATTTAACTGGACAGGATATAAATTCTAAGAGAAGCACCTATTGCACGACAGATAATAAGTACCCCGATGAATTATCGGGGTGCTTTTCTTTCGTTGCCGATCAATGGTATCCTTGTTCTAAATCCAATTAGTATGAAACGAGCATGCCAATTGTTACACCCAATAACATGATTATTGCGAGTTCCATACCACCACAAAGGAAAAATAAAATAATCGTATGAAAAAGAAGATATATGTAATGCTTGTTGCTATTTCTGTGGCCTTGTTTCTACCGGCACAGAAACTGCAGGAAAATCCGCAAATATACGAATCAGGTGGTATTTATTACCGTGACAAGGCCCAGACTGAGTTTTATACCGGAGATTACCGGGAGTATTACGACAATGGAACGCTGCGTTTGGAAATTCAGATCAGGGATGGTGTACCTGAGGGCACCTATGTGATTTATTTCGAAAACAGGAAACCCAAGGAGATTCGCTCATACAAGGAAGGAAAGTTGCACGGCTTGTGGAGGAGTTACGACATTTCGGGACAGCTGATTTCGGAAGCGGAATACAAGAACGACAAGAAACACGGAACCTGGCGCATCTGGGATGAGTTGGGTACACAGCGTTATGAGATGAGCTACTATGAAGGCAGAAAAACGGGAATCTGGAGAATGTGGGACGAGAAAGGAGGACTTGTCGACGAAAAAAGGTATTGATCCGCTTCCGGATGTCACAAAATCTTCACAAAATCTTCACAAAAACGTAACCACTTTATCGCGATTATGTTCCTACCTTTGTGGAGGTTAAACAACAAAAAAGATATACTTATGAGATCTGTTTTAGTTTTCGCTACATCTCTCTTGCTTTCTGTGACTGCTTTCGCAAACGCCGGCAACAATCATGGAGAAGAGACAACAGAAACCAAGTCCGTCGCTCTGGTTGAAAATGTGGAAGCGTTACAGCTGACTGGATCAGTGGTAGATGAGAAGAATAACGAGACCCTGGCCGGTGCAGCTATTGTGGTCGATGGGAAAAAATATTATTCCGATCTTGACGGTAAATTTACTATTACCGGTGTGAAGCCCGGAAAATATGCACTGCAGGTAGAATTAATTTCTTACGAACCTGTTTCCATGGAAGTTGATCTGGCAGGTAATCAAAATTTACACATCAGTTTGCTTCAAAAATAGGCTGCCATGACCAATAAATTACGCGGATGATGCACTGTTGAGTGTATCACCCGCGTTTTTCTTATATATACCCTGTAACTGTTTTTTGGAAGGCTTGATGCCCGGCTCGTCGTCGCAATCAGTTCAGCGTTGCATTCATCATCACTTTCTTTGTATCCCGTCCTGCTAAAGACTTTGCATACTGCTCCTTGAAGTTGCGGTGCGATTTCATCAGGTTGCTCGACTGAAGAGTGATGATTTTTGATTCGTTCACCAGGTTCAGAAAGAGAATGCTGCTTCGGGTGCTTGATTCATTTTCCTTGACTCTTTTTATCTGGCGTTTTGTCATTTTTGAGTTCAACTCAATGATGGTCTCCCGCATGGCAGTTACCTGATCGAAACGGCTGTAATCACCGTTTTTATCCATGATGGCATAACTTGCATAAACATCCGTTAAGTTTTTGAATATGATCTTCAGATCATCGATCTGCTCTTTTGAAAAGGCGGTGTGATTGTTGTCGATATAGCGGTAGGTTGATTCTGTAATTGCCTTCAGTGATTTTGTAATTTCGTAGGAATAATCTATCAGCTGCACATATTCCTGTTCGAGCTCCAGGGCGTTGATCTGTATGCTTTCCAGCGTGGGAACAACCTCATAATCCCGCTTATCCCTGAACTTTTCGTACAGTTCATTTGCTTCTGTCACGGCCTTTCTTGCCATTTTCCGGTTTTCATCCTCCAGTCCGTCCAGAACCCGCTTACAGATAGCCAATGTTTTGTTCATCAGCTCGCGTACCTCTTCGTTGCTGGAAGTAACCAGTTCTACTTCGCTGGAAAGTACCTGCTGATGTTGCAACTCCTTGGATTTCCGCTTTGTATGCAATCTGCCCGATTTGAACAGGATAAATGCCACCAGAGCCACCATGATGACGATGGCTATTTTACCACCCCACATCAAAAACAGCCCCACAGCCATCGATGCAATGAAGGCAACCAGCGCGGTAAGCAGCCAACCGGCAACGACGGTCAGTACTCCATTTATCCGGTAAACGGCACTTTCACGTCCCCAGGCCCTATCGGCCAGCGATGAGCCCATGGCCACCATGAAGGTCACATATGTCGTAGAAAGTGGCAACTTTAAAGATGTACCGAGAGAGATTAGCAGGGCTGAGATGGTAAGGTTAATCGAAGCGCGTATTAAATCGAAAGAAGCCTTATTCTCCAACTCTACCGGTTCGAACCGGCTTTCGATAAATTTTTTTACCGACCCCGGTGTGATTTTGCTCACTGACTTGCTGAGACTGAGGCTCCCCCTTACCAGCGAGCGGGACAATGTTGACGAGGAAAAACGCTCCACCCCCTCTCCCTTGCGGGCCAGGTTAACCTCTGTTTCTGTCACTGTACGCGATTTTTTAGAAAACCAGAGAGCCAGTACCATGATCACGCCAGCCCCCAGTAGCCAGCCGATGTTGGCGACTACCGGCTCTGCAAGCCTGCCCATATAGAGTGTCTCGACGTCGCCACCCGAAGCTGCGACACCTTGTGCAATTCGGAATGAATCGAAACCGGCCATAAATACTCCGATAAAATTTACCAGATCGTTGCCTGCAAAAGCCATTGCCAAAGCGGCAGTTCCCACCAGCACAATTACTTTTAAAATTTTTATGCGGAAGAGATGCTGCATCATGGCCATCAGCAAGCTCCATCCCAGAAAGGTATACAAGAGAGCAGTCCCCATGTTGTGTTCAAGATAGCTGAGCATATTTGTTGTGACCAGCACGCTGCCCTTAAGTCCTTTAAAAATTGCAAAATAGGTGATGGCAGTCAGTGCAATCCCTCCCCAAATAGCGCCGAGATATTTGAACGTCTTTCCGTAATTGAAGGAGAATATCAATCTGGAAACATACATGATGATGCTACCTGCTACAAAGGCAATGGCAATCGAGATAAATATCCCTCCGATAATAGCCAGTGCTTTACCGCTGTTGATGTAGTCCCCCAGATTTTCGCCGGATCCCGATGTCCACAACGTAAACAGCGCTACTGCCACAGCTGCACCCAAGAGTTCAAAGACGAGCGAGACGGTAGTGGAAGTAGGCAGTCCGAATGTATTGTAAAGGTCCAGCAACACTACGTCCGTCAGCATTACCGACAGGAACAACATCATGATAGCCGGAAAAGTGAATTTCTCGGGATAAAAGACGCCGCTTCGGGCAATCTCCATCATTCCGCTGGAAAACATGGAGCCTATCAGTACGCCCAGTGAGGCGACCGTAAATATTACCCAGAGAGGTGCTACCTTTGATCCGATGCTTGAATTAAGAAAGTTGACTGCGTCATTGGCTACGCCCACGACAAGGTCTAACGCCGCCAATCCTAGCAGTATAACGACAATAATTAAATAAATTGAATCCATTGGAAGTTGAATGACTTTTTCAATTGTGACAAGAACAATTATGAAGATTTTGAATTAAACGGAGTCAAAGTTATAAAATATAGATAAAAGTAAAAAACAATGGTTCAAATATATTGCTCGTGGCTTTCACTTTTTCGAAAAAACAATTGGTTTAGGTTTTTTATTCTACTGTGACGGATTTTGCCAGATTGCGGGGTTGATCCACATCACACCCTTTCACAACGGCAATGTGGTAAGCCAGCAATTGTAAAGGGATTACAGAAAGCAGTGGCGAGAGGCAGGGAATGGTTTCAGGCACTTCGATGCTGTGTGCGGAAAGCTTTTTAATCGCGTCATCTCCTTGGGTGACAATGGAGATAATTCTACCTTTACGCGCCTTGATCTCCTGGATATTACTGGCTACTTTTTCGTATGTGTCCGATTGGGTAGCAATGGCGATGACCGGCATTTCATGACTGATAAGGGCGATGGGGCCATGCTTCATTTCTGCGGCGGGATAACCTTCGGCATGGATATAGGAAATTTCTTTCAGTTTAAGCGCACCCTCCAGCGCCACCGGGAAATTATATCCCCGCCCAAGGTAGATACAATTGCTGGCATAGGTAAAGGTTTTGGCCAGTTCGGCAATCTGATCGTTTTTATGGAGTACCTCACCCACCTTTCCGGGAATCAGACTTAATTCTTTGATTAATCCTACATATTCGTTATGCGATATAAACCCTTTCTCTTTGGCGATGAGAATACCTAACATGATTAGCACGCTTACCTGTGCCGTAAAAGCCTTGGTAGATGCTACTCCGATCTCGGGCCCAACATGGGTATAACATCCCGAGTGGGTGTTTCTGGGAATGGATGAACCTACCACATTGCAGATACCAAAAATAAAGGCACCGTGTTGTTTTGCCAGCTCAACAGCAGCCAGCGTGTCGGCTGTCTCTCCCGACTGGGAAATGGCAATGACAATATCATCCTTGTTGATAACCGGTTTTCTGTAGCGAAACTCCGAAGAATATTCCACTTCCACAGGAATCCGTGCATACTCTTCAATCGCATACATTCCTATCTGGGCCGCATGCCATGACGTACCGCATGCAGTAATGATAATACGCTTTGCCTGCAGGAACTTCTCCCTGTTGTCGATAAAGCCGGCCAGTGTAATATTGTCCGAATCCACATTCACCCTGCCACGCATACAATCGCTTAACGTAGAAGGTTGTTCAAATATTTCTTTGAGCATAAAATGGGGGTAACCCCCTTTTTCCAGCTGGCTGAGTGTCATTTCCAGCTTTTTTACCTCCGGAGTCTTTTCGATATTTCCTATCGTCTTGATTCTGAGTGGCTCATTACGCTTGATCGTCACAATCTCCTCTTCACCCACATAAATCACCTGATTAGTGTATTCAATGATGGGTGTGGCGTCGGATCCGATAAAATATTCATCTTCACCAATGCCAATCACAAGCGGACTTCCTTTTCTGGCGGTGACGATCAAATCAGGATTGTGCTTCTCCAGAACGGCGATGGCGTATGCACCCACGACCTGATTAAGAGCTAGCTGAACGGCTGTAGGCAGATCCACATCGTTTTTGATCTTCATGTATTCTATCAGTTGCACCAGTACCTCTGTGTCGGTTTGGCTCTGAAACCGATATCCCTCCTTCATTAAACCATCTTTTAGGACAGCGTAGTTTTCTATGATACCATTATGAATAATTGCAATATCTTCCGACTGTGAATAGTGGGGATGTGCATTGTTCTGCGTAGGCTCCCCGTGCGTGGCCCAACGTGTGTGTGCGATTCCGATGGTACCTGAAATATCTTTCTGCTGTGCAAACTGTTCCAGTTCGGCTACTTTTCCTTTTGCCTTGTATACTTTAAGGCTTTCATGATCAATTAATGCAATGCCGGCACTGTCGTAACCGCGGTACTCGAGCCTGTGAAGGCCTTTGATCAATATGGGATAAGCTTGCCTGTTGCCAATATAACCTACGATTCCACACATAGATGTCTTATTTAAGGGTGATTTTTATTGAGAAGCAATATGGTCTGTTTTTGAAAGAACAGATGAGAAAAGTGATGACCTGAGAAATGAGAAAATAGTATCGGATGTTTTCATCATTCCACAGATACTGCTTTAAAAAAAGATTTACAAAAATGCACTATCTTTCCGAAATGACAAAGGGATGAATCATAAACATCAAAATTTTAACTATATTACCTTATCCCTTTTTTTATCTTTGTTGTAAAATTAAACCGTATGGCAAAAAAGAAACTCTCTCAAACACAAATAGCTTTTATTATTATTCTCTGGATAGGACTGGTGACCTATATTTTGTTATATGCAGAGATTACTGCTTTCACCGTGATTTCGATACTGATGTCCGGTGTCGTTGTTTTTATTCCGGTTTACAAAAATCTAAAAAAGTAGCTATTTTTCTATCAAAAGTAATAAAATTGATTCAAAAATTTTTGTTTTAGAAATATTTAAATACCTTTGTGCTTCAAACTGATTATTTAAAGGTTTAATATGAATACTACAGAGGTTATCGATCTTGTGAAAAGACGTTTTCCCAACGAGCCGGAGTATCTACAGGCCGTGGAGGAAGTAGTGGAATCTATTGAGGGTGTGTATAATCAACATCCTGAGTTTGAAAAGGCCAATCTTATTGAGCGGTTAATTATCCCCGACAAGATTCATACTTTTCGGGTAACATGGGTGGACGATAAAGGCAATGTGCAGACCAACATGGGCTACCGTGTGCAGCACAATAATGCAATCGGTCCGTATAAGGGAGGCATTCGTTTTCACGCTTCGGTCTCGTTATCGATCCTGAAGTTTCTTGCTTTTGAGCAAACCTTTAAAAATGCACTCACCACACTTCCCATGGGAGGTGCAAAGGGCGGTTCCGACTTTTCTCCACGCGGCAAATCGGACGGTGAGATCATGCGGTTCTGCCAGGCTTTTGTGGAAGGTTTGTGGCGTGTAATCGGTCCCGATACCGACGTTCCTGCAGGTGATATCGGTGTGGGTGGCCGTGAAGTGGGTTATATGTTTGGCAAATACAAAAAATTAGCAGGAGAGTTCACAGGAACTTTTACCGGTAAGGGTCGTGAGTTCGGGGGATCGCTGATTCGTCCCGAGGCAACCGGTTACGGCAATGTCTACTTTCTGCTGGAGATGTTGAAAACAAAGAATATCGACATAAAAGGAAAAAAGTGCCTTGTTTCCGGCTCCGGAAATGTGGCCCAATATACCTGCGAGAAACTGATTGAACTGGGTGCTGTTCCGGTGACACTTTCCGATTCCGACGGATATATCTATGATCCGGAAGGTATTACAGCCGAGAAGCTGCGTTTCGTGATGGAGTTGAAGAATCTCTATCGTGGACGCATTCGTGAATATGCCGAAGAGTATGGTTGTAAATATGTTCCGGGAGCACGCCCATGGGGAGAAAAAGGGGATATCGCCCTTCCCTCTGCAACGCAGAATGAGATTGATGAGCAGGATGCTGAGTCTTTGGTGAGAAACGGTGTTTTTGCCGTATCAGAAGGAGCCAACATGCCCAGTACGCCCGAGGCCATTGAAGTGTTTCAGCGTGCAAAAATACTCTATGCACCGGGTAAAGCGGCCAATGCCGGCGGTGTGTCGGTTTCGGGACTGGAGATGACGCAAAATTCGGAACGCTACAGCTGGACTGCCGAGCAGGTTGATGAGAAACTGAAATGGATCATGGCTAATATCCACGAAAACTGCGTGAAGTACGGAGCAGAAAGCGACGGCTATGTCAACTACGTGAAAGGTGCGAATGTCGCCGGCTTTATGAAGGTTGCCAAGGCTATGATGGGGCAGGGAATCTTATGATGATTCTGTAAAATTTATCTTTGTATAAAGCGGCGCAAGTCGCTTTTTTTATGAGAATGCTTCAAATACGGATTTATAAATTTTTTTTATTCTGAGAATTGCCGTATTTTTGCAAACTGAATTTACACAAGGATGGTCCGGTAGCTCAGCT
>NZ_DCEN01000015.1:3999-4159 GCF_002316955.1 Proteiniphilum sp. UBA1028 | reverse complement strand
CCTGTGGTAATGAAATATAAGTATTTGCAAGTTTTGCCAGACACCAGCAGGTCTTTTTTTTTCCTGATGGAACACGGTTCAAAAGCAGACAGGATAACCGATTCATCTTCAGGAGTTATTTCCGTCCACTTTTTAAAATAATAGAGCAGCTTGTTATCTT
>NZ_DCEN01000015.1:2700-3742 GCF_002316955.1 Proteiniphilum sp. UBA1028 | reverse complement strand
GTCAGAGCCATTACCGTCTTAGTGAAGATTGTTGCAAGGGTATATCCCTTATTGATTCGCATTAACAATCAGTCTGTTTTTCTTTTTTTGATCTGCCAAATTCCGGATCCACTTTCATGAAAGGGATCAGTACCAATGTGGGTATTGTGAGAATCATAATCAGGATAAAGAAATGCTGGTATCCCAGTTGCTCCTGTATCCATCCGGCAGCCATACCAGGTAGCATCATACCCAGGGCCATGAATCCCGTACAGATGGAATAATGAGCTGTTTTATGCTCACCCTGAGAAAAATAAATCAGGTAAAGCATGTAGGCCGTAAATCCGAAACCGTATCCGAATTGTTCAACAGCCACTGCCGTATTCACCCAGATCATGTTATCGGGTTGATAAAATGCAAGGTACAGATAAGCCGCATTGGGAAGGGTGATGGCTAGTGCCATGGGCCAAAGCCAATACTTGAGCCCTTGGCGTGAAGCTAAAATTCCACCGATGATTCCGCCGAGTGTAAGGGCGATCACTCCCACTGTACCATAAGTAATGCCGACTTCGGAGGTATGTAATCCCAATCCGCCCACATCACGGCTGTCGAGTAGAAAGGGCGAGGTAAGCTTGACAAGCATCGCTTCAGCCAGTCTGTACAGTAACATGAAAGCGATGGCCAATCCTATCCCTTTTTTTGTAAAAAAAGATTGGAAAGTATTTCCAAATTCTGTTACCACTTCATGGGATGTGCGGGCCGATTTTCCGGTATCTGTGTTTGGGTAGGGCAGAACAAAACGGTGATAGACAAAAAATGCCAGAAAAATGCCTGCCAGAATGAAGAAGGTGAGGCTCCAGGCATATGGAATTTTGCCGGTCGATTTTTCCAGAAATCCTGCCAGTACTACCAACAATCCCTGACCGGTGATCGAAGCAAGGCGATAGAAGGTGCTGCGAATGCCTACGAAGAAGGATTGCTGCGAATCGTCCAGCGCTAGCATGTAGAAGCCGTCTGCAGCGATATCGTGTGTGGCTGAACTGAAAGCCATGAGCCAGAAGAA
>NZ_DCEN01000015.1:0-2335 GCF_002316955.1 Proteiniphilum sp. UBA1028 | reverse complement strand
ATGATTACCGAAACGGTCATTACTGCCACGTATGGTAGGCCTTCGGCGAAGTAAAGGGTTGGTATCCAAGACCAAGGGGACCGATTATTTTTCTTTTTCATAAATTACTAATCTTTAATTACTAATTACAAATTACGTTTTGTGGATTTTTGAATGGCGGTAATAATACGAAGAATTTCATCGGCATCATCAATCATACTTTGAGCTTGTTCTTGCGATATATAGTCTGTATCTCTTAAAAGACGTAACCAATACCTGGTTTCGCGTGTTTCTCTGTATGAAATTCCCAGTTTAGCTAAAAAATCTTTTTTCGAGAGTCCGCCAACTGATTCTTCTGCATTTGAACCAATAGATGTGCCACTGCGAAGAATCTGCTTTGATAATTCAAATTCCTTTTTCTCTTTGCATAAAAATTGATACAACCGAACAATTTTAATAGCAAAATCATACGTTTTGGTTAAAATAATATTCTCTTTCTCAATATATTTCATAATTAGTCTTTTGTAATTGGTAATTAGTAATTTCTACTTATTTCCGTAGTCGGAAAATAGTGCTCTAGAATCTGTTGATATGTGAAGCCCTTTTCCGCCATCATGGCAGCTCCAATCTGGCACAATCCCACACCATGACCCCATCCGGCACCGGTGAACGTGAACTTCTGCGGGATCCCCCTGTCGTTCTTCTCTTCAGCATCTACTACAAAAGCGGCGCTGTAGAGGTGTGAGGGAGAGAGAGTACGCCGTATTTCCAGTTCCTTTCCGATAATCATGGTGCGTTTTGTCCCGATGATCCTGAGTCGGGTGATGCGTCCCGAAGTACCCCGTCCGAGCGGTTGCAGATCGATGATCTCACCGTAGTTGGTACCCGAGCGCTCTTTGATCAGGCGGCCGAGTTCCTCCTGTGAGTAGGTCACCTTCCAGCGGTAGAAGTCGGCTGTTTCCCGGTCGTAATCGTTAAGCACCTGCCTGAGCACCTGTTTGTCTTGGGTATTGCAGAAGGCGGGAGGCACTGAGCGGATCCACGTTTCGGCCTGCTTTTCGAGGGTGAGGTCGGGCAGGGGAGCATCGTTGGTGAAATCGACTTTCCCTTGCAGGTAAGGATGCGCGATGGGTTCCCATACATTCTCGAAAGCCTCCATCCCGCCTCCGCAGCATTTTGAGAAACGGGCGTCGCAAATGGTCCCGTTATATGTGAGCACTTCGCCGCGTGTTTGCTCGACAACCTGTTTCACCAATGGCGTCGATTGTTTTGTAACTCCCTGATAACGTTGACAATGATCGTCAGCGCAAACATCGAAACTGGCATGGTCTTCACGGTCGTACCAGCGGATGATCTCGGTAGGAGTGACAAAAGAGGTTTGGTAGTTGCTTTTGACTTCCTTTCTCTTCTCCATCTGCGCCAACAGCCAGCTGCGGGAGATGACGGCGTGTGCCTTCAGCAGTTCTTCAGAGCTGGTGGCGCTCATTTCGGACGAGATGACGCTTTTGAGGTAATCCTCCAGGAAGACGATGTTGATGGCAGTGATGCCGTTCTTTTCGGTGATGAATTTCAATCCTCCCTGAAAACGTTGATTTTCGGTGCGCTCCCAGTGAAAGTTAACGCCGATAATAACATTCTTCAGTTCAAAACGATTTTCCTGCGGACGATCTGCCTCGAAAGAAATTTCATCGTATAATTCGCCATTGAAGAGAATTTCTCCACCCGAAATCTCAACCGAATAGTCGCCTGGTGCATATTCCTTTCCTTTAAATTTATAGGCTGTCAACAGCGAAAAACTGATCATTGGCTGCTCCAGTAAAACGCCGGCGTGAATAAACGGTTCATTTATTTGCGATTTTTTCTGGCCTGTAGTTCCCATGTTCTTATTTTGTCTTTGTAAAGGTTATTTGTATTCATTTTCACAATGTCCAGCGAAGCGTCGCTGTTATCCTCCCAGCGGCGGCAAAGGTACAATATATCATAAATGCGTCCTATCTGATAACGACGTGAAATGTTGAGTCCCGAGTGCGTAATCCTCTCCGTAGCTGGTGTTGGGCACCTTGATTTCTCGCAGTACCGGCGTATAGAAAGCCCGTGGCGCCCCAAGCCCGTTTATGCGAAGCGCGTTGTTCCTTCCGTTTTCGGGAGTCCACTCGCGGTGGTCGATGATCCCCGGCGGTATCTCTTCCATATGGAAGTCGGTCATCTGATAGGTCCCTACCACCATGGCGCAGTTCTGTTCGTAGAAAGCATTTACAATTTTCTGTAGCGTGTCCTCTCCGCTGTACACATCGTCGCTGTCTAACTGCACGGCAAACTTTCCGCATTTTGTGTGATGTACACCCATGTTCCAGCA
>NZ_DCEN01000024.1:51497-51727 GCF_002316955.1 Proteiniphilum sp. UBA1028 | reverse complement strand
ACCGGCGGTGCTGATGATGCCGACGGGAAGACTTGGGTGTTCGACCAGTATAATAATTTTTCAGCCGAAGTAGCAGCAGCATTGGCGCCCTTGAAGGTAGAATATCCGACACTGGAACAAGCGGCTGCCTATGCAATAACAGGCCATATGGGATTAGGACCGCAAGGCTCAAGAGGTCAATCCTGGTGGAGTGCCGCTGCAAACGACAAGGCCTCTTGGACACTCTATTC
>NZ_DCEN01000024.1:25060-51216 GCF_002316955.1 Proteiniphilum sp. UBA1028 | reverse complement strand
GACTATACGTTCTCTATCGACGAGAGCGGTAGGCATCCCAAGCTGACCCTCTCCGGAAATGCTTTTATGGGTTATTATTGCGGCCATCAAGAATACGAAATCGTGTATCAGACCGAAGAGGTAATGACATTGGTAGTACATAACCAGGTGGAACAACAAGACTGGTGTTTTGTTTTCTGTCGTGAAGACCTCAATGTGCCAGCGCCGCCGGTAGCCAAGGAGCTGAAAGCGATTCCGCTGAGTGAAGATTTTGAAGGGGATGAAATACTGGCTTTCAAACTGGAAGATATGGGGGGTGCAACAAAAAGTGCCGTGATTGGTAATCCTGTACCGCTACCCATCAATGAATCCTCGAAGGTGTACCGTTACTGGAAGTCGACCGGTTTCTACAGCAACCTCTCCTTCACTGCGCCTGATTATAAATTCGATCTAACGACACAGAACAAAGTCAGGGTGAAGGTCTTTATCCCCTCCTTCAACGATTATACCACGGAATATACGGTGGCTGGTCCCTGGATCTCCAACAACAAGTTGTTGCCTCAGCTGGCCGTGAAGCTACAGGATGGCGATCATCCGGCCCCGTGGGAAGGACAAACCGAAATGGTGATCGCAAACCTGCCAATGGACAAGTGGCTGGATCTGACGTTTGACTTCTCCCATGTAGCCGGCCGGAAGGATTATGACCGGATCGTGCTTCAGTTCGGTGCCGAAGGACATGCCGGGCCGGGCTTCTTCTACCTGGATGACTTTGAATTTGGTGAATAAAACAGATAAATTAATTAAGAGGCTGCCGGTGCAACAACCGGCAGCCTTTTCAACCCACATGAGAAAAATGAATACGATATGGATCGTGCTGGCCCTGATGATGGCAGCCTGCGGCGGAGATGACCCGTCGCCCATCACCCCTAAGCCCGATGTTGTGGTGAAATGGGAGATAACACCGGCAACCACACAGTTCTCCGCAAAGGGGGAGATCAAAAACATTGTCGTGACGGCCAATGGCGACTGGACAGCAACCTCTGGCCAGTCCTGGTGCAGCCTCACACCCGTCAAAGGGGGGAACGGACAGACCCTGGTAAAGATCAGTGTTACGGCCAACCCGAAAGAGGAGGTGCGAAACGCAGAAATCACTTTTACTTCCGGAAAGTACAGCCAGAAATATACAGTTTCGCAGGACGCCGGCACCATCGGAAATTATGTGCCGACAGGTTATAACCTCGTCTGGGCGGAAGAGTTTGATGCCCCCCGGTTGAGCAGCGGCAAGCCTGCCCTACCCGACACGCAAAAATGGTGGTACGAAAACCTTCCCAAGGGTACGGTCAACAATGAACTGCAGACTTATGTGGGGGGATTCAGGGGCACCGACACGGTGGCGGCAATCCACGACGGTACGCTGAAGATCATCGCCCGCAAAAGCGGAACCGATATCATCTCGGCGCGCATCAATACTATTGAGAGCTGGACTTACGGTTACTTCGAGGCTCGACTGCGGGTCCCGGGCGGCAAAGGTACCTGGCCCGCCTTCTGGATGTTGCCGGAAAAAGAACCCCTCAACTGGCCGCTCGACGGGGAAATCGACATCATGGAGTATGTGGGTTATGATCCCGGGTGGATACACGCTTCTGTGCATACAAAAGCCTACAACCATACAATCGGAACCCAGAAAACCGCGCGGATAGAGGTTAAAACTGCCGAAACAGCGTTCCACATTTACGCGGTGGAGTGGACCGCAGACTATATAAAGGGATTCGTGGATGGCGTGGAGTATTTCCGGTTCAACAACGACGGCACCGGAAACAAGGAGACCTGGCCCTTCAACGTGCCCTTCTACCTGAAGCTGAACCTGGCATGGGGAGGCAACTGGGGCGGCGCGCAGGGTGTCGACGAGTCGAAGCTTCCCGCCACCTACGAGATCGATTATGTGCGGGTGTATCAGAAGTAGAATCACGAAACAAAATATATAAACATGAGCTTAGCTTATAGCTGAATGCTTAAAAGAATAATAAAATGAAAACGAACAAAATATTCTTTTTTCTCCTTTTCATTCTGTTACTGACTGCCTGTAATGGTGGTGTCGGAAAAACCGGGGGGACCCTAGACGTCGGTATGGAGAAAAAGATTGATAGTATCCTGGCACAAATGACGCTGGAAGAGAAGGTGGGACAGATGGCCCAGTTTACCCTCGATCTAATCGGAAAAGGAGGAAATGCCTATCTTAGCGACGAACCTTTTGAGGTGGACAGCGCCATGCTCGATACTGTAATCGGAAAATACAAGGTGGGTTCTATCCTCAACACGAGCAACAACCGGGCCCGTACTATCGAAGTATGGGAAGAAATCATCCGTACCATTCAGCAAAGGGCATTGCAGGAGACGGGTATTCCGGTAATCTATGGCATAGATGCCATCCACGGTACTACATACACGGCAGGAGGAGTCCTCTTCCCGCAGGCCATCGGTATGGCGGCTACATTTAATACAGGACTGATGAAAGAAGGATCGCGCATCACTGCTTATGAAACACGGGCAAGCAACATACCCTGGACCTTCGCGCCAACGATGGACTTGGGAAGGGATGCACGCTGGTCCCGGCAGTGGGAGAGCTACGGCGAAGATGCCTACCTCAACGCACAGATGGCGGTGGCATCAACTCTTGGCTTTCAGGGCGGGGATCGCAACAAGGTAGGGAGCCAGCATGTAGCTGCCTGCCTGAAGCATTATATGGGATACGGTGTGCCAGTATCGGGTAAAGACCGTACTCCGGCGGTTATCCCGGAGGGTGATCTGCGGGAAAAATACTTCGAGCCGTTCCGTGGGGCCATTACTGAGGGTGGAGCCCTTTCGGTGATGGTGAACTCGGGGATCATCAATGGAGTCTCTACCCATGCCGATCACCGGCTACTTACGCAATGGCTGAAAGAGGAGCTGGGTTTCGATGGGGTGATTGTGACCGACTGGGCGGATGTGCAGAACCTGCTGAGCCGCGATCATGTGGCAGCTGATTACAAGGGAGCTGTCAAAAAGGCGATCAATGCCGGTATCGATATGGTGATGGAACCCTACAACCTCGCTTTTTGTCCCACCCTGGTACAGTTGGTGCAAGAGGGGCAGGTACCTATGAAGCGTATTGACGATGCGGTACGCCGGGTGTTGCGATTGAAATTCCGACTTGGACTTTTCGAACGGCCTTACTGGTCATGTGAAGAGTATCCCGATTTTGGAAATAGCGGGAACGAAGGAATCGCGAAATCAGCAGCGGATGAGTCGATTACCTTGCTGAAAAATGAAAACAATATCCTTCCGTTACCCGTTAATGCCCGTATTCTTGTAACAGGTCCCAATGCCCATTCTATGCGTACTCTTAATGGAGGGTGGAGCTATTCCTGGCAAGGCGAAAAGGCGGAGGAGTTTGCGCAGGACTACAATACTATCTACGAAGCGTTGCAGCGGAAATTTGGGGCCTCCAACGTGCGATACGAACCCGGCGTCACTTATAAAATGGATGGACAGTACTTCGAGGAGAACGCACCCGAAATAGCAAAAGCCGCCGTAGCAGCCGGAGGAGTGGACTATATCGTGCTTTGCCTGGGCGAAAACTCCTATTGTGAAACACCCGGAAACCTGGATGAACTGAGTCTCTCTGAGAATCAGACAGAATTGGCCCTGGCGTTACAAAAAACCGGCAAGCCTGTAATCCTGGTACTGAATGAAGGACGTCCACGGCTGATCCGCAAGATTGAACCGGGTGCAATGGCAGTCATACAGGCCTATCTGCCCGGAAATTTTGGAGGGGATGCGCTGGCGGATATCCTGAGCGGCGATGTGAACCCGAGTGGAAAACTGCCTTACACCTATCCGAAATACGAACAGGGCCTGATTACCTATGACCATAAACCCAGTCAGAATATCGATGGAAAGATGGAGGGTGCCTACGATTACGGGGCGCAGACGTCGGTACAATATCCGTTTGGCTATGGACTGAGCTATACCTCTTTCGACTATACCAACCTCCGCGTGAGCGACATGCTTTTTACGGCGGAAGATGTGATCTCCGTATCAGTAGATGTTACCAACAGCGGAGCCCGGGAAGGAAAAGAGGCCGTATTGCTCTTTAGCAGTGACCTGGTGGCATCCCTCTCTCCCGATGTGCGTCGCCTGAGAGCGTTTGAGAAAATCTCACTCAAACCGGGAGAGACCCGGACGGTCACTTTCGAACTAAAAGGCGAAGCACTGGCATTTGTCAATGAAAAGGGACAATGGACGCTGGAAGAAGGTGAGTTTATGCTGCAGGTTGGCGACCAGATCGCCGGTATTCATTGCACGGCGACAAAAACATGGGAGACACCCAACAAATAAGATGAACTATTTCGTTAAGCTAAATGAGAAAAGCTAAATTTGTTCGGACTTTGTCATAGCGAGAAAATGCCTAATAAATAGGAATATAAAATTCAAAACAGTTTCTTGGTGAATAACTGGCGACAGAATTGATGTAACGGGAGCACTTTTGATAGAGGTGCTCCCGTTTACTTGTTATTGCTCCCGGCTAGGTTCTACGGCAGGGCCTATCCTTTATTTTTTCTTTTTCTCGGCTTTTTGTCTTCCTTAAAATGAATCATGCGTGATTCAATTCCATATGCTGTGATATAGTTATGGATCATCTCAAGAAACTGTGTACCGAAGCGTTCTGCTTTAACCTTCCCGAAACCGTGGATCTTCAGTAACTCTTTTTCTGTCTCCGGCAGGTAATCGGCCATTTGTACCAGTGTTTTTACTGATGCCACAATGTAGACCGGTAAATTCTCCTCTTTGCTGATGCGGTTACGGAGTTGTACCAGCTCGCTTAGCAGTTCGGGATGGATCGATTTCAACTGTACCCCTGTTCTGTCGCGGCTGTACGAAGTGAAAGAGAAAGGAGGCTGCCTGAACTGACGTCGCGCATTGTAGTACGACTCAATGTTGAAGTTATCGGAAGTCGCGGAGATCAGGTGTGCCTTCAGGGCTGCTGCCGAAAAAAGGGAAGCGATGTCCTCATCGTATTGCTGTGCATTTGCCTTGCTGTCGGTGGTTGCAGCCGATTCCTGCAATGTCCGTAACAATATCCCAATTTTTTCGGTGAAATAGGATGAGGATGCCCGGAGCCGTTCTGCAAAAAAAGCCTTGTCGACAGGTATTTGTCCGGTGATATGTTGTAGTTGTATCCTGAATTTGCCAGCTACCTGCTCCAGTTCCGTCAACTGATTACAGATCTCGCTTACGAAAGGAACGGTTTCTTCGCTGAAGGAAGATTCGTTTTCCTTTGTATCGGAGTACCACGAACGTGCCGTCTGAAGAAGCGGTTCGAAGTCGTACAGTTGCAGTAGCAGGTTGATGCTGAACTGCTCCTTTGCCAACCGCAACTCTGCGGCAACCCGGCTTTCTTCTGGTTTAGACGAGGAGAATCGGACAACCTGTTCATCTACCCCTATGCTGTAACGGTTAATCGGACTTTTCAATACCAGGCTGTCGAGCGACCGGCAACGGCTCAGTGCCACATACACCTGTCCCGGTGAAAAGGCTTTCCCCGCGTCGATGATGGCCTTATCGAAAGTAAGTCCCTGGCTTTTGTGGATGGTGATGGCCCACGCTAGCCGCAGGGGTACTTGTTTGTACGTGCCGATGATTTCCTCTTCCACCGTATTGGTCTCGGGATGGGTGGTGTAGCGGATGTTCTCCCAGAGTACTGGTGATACGGTGATTTCTTCCGTGTCGTCCGGACATAGTACGGTGACACTCTCTTCCATGATGCGTGTGATCGTGCCGATTTTTCCGTTGAAATAGCGCCGCGGTGCTTCCATGTCGTTTTTCACGAACATCACTTTGGCACCCTCTTTCAGTGTGAGAACCCGCTCTACTGGAAAAGCATTCTCCGGGAATTCCCCTTTCACCACTGCATGATATGGATGAGCGTCTGTGTTGATTTTTCCCAATTCGGCGGTATTGATCGCATCGGCGCTGAAATTGTGTGTGGTGAGCGTGATATAATTTTCGTCGGGCGTCGGGTTAAAGTGGGGATCATAACGGTTTTGCAGTAACTCGAACCCTTCTGGTGAAAGTGAATCGTTTCGTACCTGGTTCAACACATCGATAAAAAGGTCGTCGGACTGCCGGAAGATCCTGTCGAACTCTACATAGACCGGTGGGTGCTCCTGAATGACGTGACTGTGGAAAAAATAAATCCCCTGGTAGTACTCCGACAGAATCCGCCACTCATCGGCTTTGGCTACAGGTGACAATTGGTAAACATCCCCTATAAAAACCAACTGTACGCCACCGAAGGGTTCAGAACGCCTGTGACGCACACTGCGAAGCACCGTATCGATGGCATCCAGCACATCAGCCCGTACCATACTTACTTCATCAATCACCAACACTTCCAGCTCACGGATTACACGACGCCGTGAGCTGTTCATTTTTATACGGGTGATCAACGCTTCGCGTCCGGCAGGCGTTGGCGTAAAAGGGGTAAACGGCAACTGAAAGAACGAATGGATGGTCGCCCCGCCCGCATTAATGGCTGCTACACCCGTTGGCGCTACCACGGCTACCTGTCTCGTCGTTTCCGCACGAAAATGGCGCAGAAAGGTTGTTTTTCCCGTGCCGGCTTTTCCGGTGATAAATATATTCCTGCCGGTATGGGTTACAAATTCTTTCGCACATTCATAGGGATTGAGATCATGCATATAATTTCTCACTTATAACATAGTTCTTTTCAGGAAAAGTTTGAAAAATGGATCAGTAATAAAATATTCACTGTCAATCTTATCGATTACTCCGTCATTTGTAAGTCCTCTTGCAGCTCTTTGCAAGGTAGCTGAACTGGGTAAGCGGTGTGTTGTTTTATAGGACTCTGAGAAAATGTTTTCTCCACCAGTACACAATGCAATCAATAATTGCTTCTTGCTTGTGGACTGATTTTCAAATAATTCCATAAAATAATCACTTTTCATTGCGATAACTTGTAAGATACATCTATCTACTATTTCATGAGAGATGTCGGCATGATGTGATACATTTAACCAGATTTCAGAAGCCAATTGTTGAATATAATGTGGGATATTGGCAGCTGTTTTGATAATATATTCGGCAATTTCCAAATCAAGTTTTATCTCTTTTCTTGCAAAATTGTTCTGTAAAAAATGAATTGTTTCTTTCTTTGGTAGATAATCAATAGTCATCTGTGTCGCTGCATGATAAAAAGGCCTTTTTTTATCATTAAACATTGCCTGCATTATGTGTGTTTTACTACCGAAGAAAATGTAATTAACACGTTTTTGGTGTTGTATTTTACTACGTAAAAGACCTTCAAAATTGATTTTATTCAATTTCTCAACTTCCTGAAATTCGTCGAAAAAAATTAGAACCCGTTTTTTCTTCCCGGCGAGTGCTTCCGGAATATCCAGTAATTGGGAAATATCCATCTCGTCGATTTGTTTTTTAGTAATATCAAGGGATAGTTCAGGATTTCCGTCAGGGGTGAATCTAATTACAGGACGAATGTTTTTTGCAATAGAATTAAATGTTTCAGCAAATCTTTGTAAATTGCGTTGTTTCGATGCCAGTGATTTGGTGTAAAGCCTAACAAAGGATTCCACAGAAAATACAGGCATGAAATCAAAATAAATACAAATAAATCCTTGTTCTTCTAACTGCTGTATAGCCTTTACAATCAATGATGTTTTACCAAATCTTCTGGGAGCGTACAAAACCATGTTATTCCCACCGGCAAGAGTCTTTACAATATGATCACACTCTTTGTGACGGTCATAAAAACTTTCTCCGGTTGCTACTGTGCCAAAAGTGAAAGGATTCATACTCGCATAGTTTTTCTACAAAGATATACAGCTTTCCCAATTATGCAAAAAAGCATTATGCAAAAAAGCATAATTGGTTGAAATAAAATAATTATTACATTTGCTGTTCCTACTCATCTTAGTCAAATTATTTTCAAAGGACCGACGATATGAAACAACTCTTTTTTATTGTTTTATCTGCTTTTATGTCTATGGCAGCGCTTGCTCAGGTTCCACTAAATCTTGAAAGCGAGCTGGTGCTGCTCAATATAAAAACCGGAAAGGAAACGGTTATCCTGCGCGAAAAGAGTCATTTTGAAACACCCAACTGGTTCCGCGACGGAAAATGTTTGATTATCAATGCAAACGGAAAATTGGAAAGGATATCTCTCAAGGGAAAAAAACTTGGCATCATCGATACCCGATTTGCTGACCGGTGTAACAAACAACGACCATGGACTGACCCTCGATGGGAATCGTCTGGCATTTGTAAGGTATATCAATCATGATTGATGAGAGGAGTTTCATATGAATTTCGGAAAAGTAGACGACCCCACGGTCGTAGATTTCAGCATTCCTGCCGATGATGCAGCTACGCTGAGAATTTTGGAGAGAGAGATTGATGATCCTTTGGAAGTTTATGTAGGTTGTGCCAAATGGAACAAAACCGATTTGAAGGATTTTTATCCAAAAGGCACAAAAGATGAACTCACCTATTATTCCCGGCAGTTTAATTCCATTGAGATGAACTCCGTTTTTTACAATATGCCGAAGGCTGAGCAGATTCTAAAATGGAAAGATAAGACGCCTGAGGGATTTAAGTTTTTCCCAAAAATTACACAATCGATCACTCATATGCGCAGGCTGGACAATGTGGAAGAGCTGACAAAGCTCTATTGCGATGCCATTTCTCACTTCGAGGAAAAGCTGGGAGTTTGTTTTCTACAACTGCACGAAAACTTCGGCATCAAGGGTTTCGACAAGCTGAAAGCGTTTGTCTCAGACTTTCCAAAAGCCATTCCGCTGGCGGTTGAAGTACGCGGCAAAGAATGGTATCGGGACAAAGATGTCTGGAACGAATACTGTCGATTTCTGGAAACACAGCATACCGCCAATGTAATTGTCGACACTGCCGGCAGACGCGATATGATGCACATGCGGCTGACTACTTCCACAGCCTTCATCCGTTTTGTGGGATGCAATGTGGATCAAATTGATTACCATCGCATAGACGATTGGGTAGAACGAATTGTGCAATGGAATAAGGCCGGACTGAGGCAACTCTCTTTTTTCGTGCATCAGAATGTGGAAAAATCATCGCCTCTCTTTTCAGCTTACCTGATTGGAAAACTCAATAAAAGGCTGAATTTGAGGCTGCACGTTCCGGCATTTGCAAGCGAACAGAAACAATTGTTTTAAATTATGAAAAAACACCGGCTATCATGATGAAATAAATCAGAATGCTGACAGTTGCATGCGCAAGCGGTAATTCAGGAGCATGGAGCTGGCCTGTGGGTAGAATGTGGGCCTCTCAGTTTTCCGTTCAGTTACTTTACATCCGTTCCGGTACGTCGATGCCGAAGAGCGACATCCCCTTTTTGATGGTGAGGGCAATGTTTTTTGACAGCAACAACCGGAAGTTGCGCAGGGCAGAGTTTTCCTCGCGCAGCATGGGGTGGTCGTGATAAAACTGGTTGTACTCCTTCGCCAGGTCGTAGACATAGTTGGCAATCAGCGAGACATTGTATTCCGCTCCGGCCTGTTTTACCACCGTCTCAAACTCGGCCAGCAACTGCACCAGCCCCTCTTCCTTCTCTGAAAGCGGGAGGGTTTGTTCCAGTTGTTCCGGGATCGTGATGCCCTGTTCCCTTGTTTTTCGCAGGATCGACTGAATGCGGGCGTGAGTGTATTGAATGAATGGGCCGGTATTCCCGTTAAAATCGATGGATTCTTTCGGATTGAAAGTCATGTTTTTTTTCGGATCTACTTTCAGAATGAAGTATTTCAACGCCCCCATTCCAATCATGGTTGCGACACGGCCGGCCTCCTCAGGCGTTACGTCCTCCAGCTTGCCCAGTTCCTGTGAGGTCTCCCGTGCGGTGGCAATCATCTCAGCCATCAGGTCGTCGGCATCCACCACGGTTCCTTCGCGCGATTTCATTTTGCCTTCGGGTAGTTCCACCATTCCGTAGGAGAAATGAACCAGCCCCTTTCCGAACTCAAATCCGAGCATGTCAAGCAGGATGGAGAGCACCTGAAAATGATAATTCTGTTCGTTGCCCACCACATAGAGCATGGTGTCGATGGGATAATCGTCGAAACGCAACTTGGCAGTACCGATATCCTGGGTCATGTAGACGGAGGTGCCGTCGGCGCGGAGCAGCAGCTTGTGATCCAGTCCGCATGAAGTGAGATCTGCCCATACCGAACCATCCTCTTTCTGATAAAAAAGTCCTTCCTTTAATCCACGCAGCACTTCCTCTTTCCCGGCAAGGTAGGTTTGTGACTCGTAGTAGATCTTGTCGAACGAGACGCCCATCTGCCGGTAGGTCTCGTCGAAGCCGTCGTAGACCCAGTCGTTCATCATCTTCCAGAGGCTCATGGTGGCAGGATCGTGTGCCTCCCATCTGCGCAACAGCTCCCGGGCCTCCTCCATCAGCAGCGACTGTGCCTCGGCTTCATCCCTGGTGAGCCCTTTTTCCTGTAAGGCAGCCAGCTCTTCCTTATATTTTTTGTCAAACAGAACGTAGTAGTCGCCGATCAGGTGGTCTCCCTTCTTCCCTGTTGTGGACGGAGTTTCTTCGTTGCCCCATTTTTGCCATGCCAGCATCGACTTACAGATGTGGATACCTCGATCGTTCACGATATTGGTCTTCACCACCCGTTTGCCGTTGGCACGCAGCACCTCGCTCAGTGCGTGTCCAAGCAGGTTGTTGCGTACATGTCCCAGGTGAAGCGGCTTGTTTGTGTTGGGGGAAGAGTACTCCACCATGTAAAGCGGTGCTTCGTCGGCTACCGGCGTGAAGCCAAATTCGGGCTTCGAGTTGATCTCTTCGAGGAGTGCTGTCCACACGCGGGAGGAGATGGTGAGGTTCAGAAATCCCTTGATCACGTTGTATGCTGCAATTATGGTCGATTGCTGAGAAAGATAGTTGCCTATCTCCTCTGCCGTCTCTTCCGGTTTTTTCCTGGAGAGTTTCAGTAGCGGAAAAGTCACCAGGGTATAATGGCCTTTGAACTCTTTTTTTGTTTTCTGCAGCGTGATCTGTGCCGGCTCCACGTCGGCATGATAAAGTTCCTTTATCGCAGAGATAATGGCATCCTGAAGGATATTTTCGATTTGCATAATTAAAGTAGCTGATTGAAAGCGCAAAGGTAAGAAAAATGTCTGTTTCGTCAATGATTATGTGAGTAGAAACGATAAGTGGCTACCTCGCAAGAGGCGTGGATCAGGTATGATTCAGGATATCCTGGATCACAAGGCCCGAGAGGGTGAAGCCGAAGACAGCGGTCACCTGCACCATGGTGCCGTTGATGCGTGCTTTTTTAAAGCTGCTGTTTTCGCCGGCCATCTCCAATACCTCCTCTCCTTTGTTTGTGAGCAGTTCTTCGCTATACACACAGAGGATTTTTTTTGCAGGTTTTTCTCCTTTTCTCATGTATTGCCGCAATGCCGATGCCAGCTTGCATCCGCGCACCTTCCAGAACTCGGCTACCCGCACCTGTTGTGGGTCCAGCTTAAGTGCTGCTCCCATGGAGGAAAAGACGGTGGCATCCGTGTGGGAAGCGGTAACAAGCAGATGAGTTTTGTGGGAGAGTGAGTCGATGGCATCAATGATGTAGTCATACTGCTCAAGGTGAAACGACTCCGAGGAGGATGCACTGTATATTTCGGGGATCGCGGATATCTCTGCATCGGGGTTGATCTCCTGCAGTCTTTTTTTCATTACCTCCACCTTCAGCTCTCCGATTGTGGTGGTGGTGGCAGGCAATTGCCGGTTGATGTTGGCTGTAGCCACCCGGTCGGAGTCTACCAATGTCAGGTGCATGATCCCGCTGCGGACCAGCCCTTCGGCACACCAGCTGCCAACACCGCCCACCCCAAAAAGGATCACCTTTTTAGAGGCAATTTGTTTCATGGCCGCTGAGCCAATCAGCAGCCCGGTGCGGGCAAAAAGTTCGTTATATGGCATCACAGTCATTGGATTTTAAAATAAGCGAGCAGGTGTTCCCTGCGGCATTTTAAAAAAAACTGACCCCGGTTTTCGGGGCCAGTTTTTTATCGTTCACGAAAGTCAATAATATGCTTCGTTTTTTGGTTCGAAGTAGGCCTGAGGATGTAGGCAGGTAGGGCAGTTTTTCGGCGGCTTTTTGCCGGTATATACATATCCGCAGTGGCGGCATATCCAGTCGATCTCCTCTTCGCGGATAAATACGGTGCCGTTAACAACCCGTTCCAGCAGCTTTAGGTAACGTTCTTCGTGGATGGCTTCTGCTTTGGCTATCATTCGGTACATGGTGGCAATCTCCTTGAACCCTTCCTGCTCGGCTACGTCGGCAAAGTGGGGGTAAAGTTCGGTCCATTCTTCGTTTTCCCCTTCGGCTGCTGCCTTCAGGTTCTCAGCCGTGGTCCCGATCAAGCCAGCAGGAAAGGATGCCGTAATTTCCACCATGCCTCCCTCAAGATATCTGAACATCCTCTTTGCGTGGGTCATCTCCTGATCGGCTGTTTCCTGAAAAATAGCCGCAATCTGTTCGTATCCCTCTTTTTTTGCCTCCTTCGCAAAAAAGGTATAGCGCATGCGTGCCTGTGATTCCCCTGCAAAGGACTTCATGAGATTTAGTTCGGTTTGGGTTCCTTTCACACTTTTCATAATGGTTGGTTTTATTAATAAGTTCAAATCATAGTGCATACAAATATAGTCTATTTTTTGGATCGGGAAAAGAGAGACAGCTTGCTGTTTATTATTTAAAATCATTCTAAAGAGACCCTACGCCAGTTCACTTAGTTCGAGCCAACGCATTGTTTTTTCGTCGATCTGGGTCATAATCTCCGAAAGGCGGGAAGATTTTTCCATCAGTTCTCCGGAAGGCAGGTTCCCCGAGGATAGTGCTTCGGAGATGGCTATTTTCTCCTTTTCGAGCTGTTCTATCTCTGTTTCCAAAGCTTCGAATTCACGTCTCTCCTTGAAAGTGAGCTTCTTTTTTTCATCCGTTGTCCTGCTCCTTCGCTGTTCGGATTCCTGTTTTGTTATTTTTACCTCTTCAGTCTGTTTTTTTTGCTCCTCTATTTTCCATTCGCGGTACCGGGTGTAGTTACCGGGAAAATCCTGTATTTTGGCGTTGCCATGAAATACCAGCAGATGATCCACCACCTTGTCCATAAAGTAGCGGTCGTGTGACACCACGATAAGGCATCCGTTGAATCCGGTCAGGTACTCTTCCAGGACATTCAGGGTGATGATGTCCAGGTCGTTGGTCGGTTCGTCCAGCACCAGAAAGTTGGGATTGGTAATCAGCACGGTGCACAGGTAGAGCCGTCTTTTCTCACCGCCACTGAGTTTGTACACATAGTTGTGTTGTTTTTCGGGAGGAAAGAGAAAATGTTGCAGGAATTGCGAAGCGGTAAGCTTCCTGCCATTGCCAAGGTCAATCACCTCGGCAATATTCTGCACCACATCGATCACTTTCATCTGCTCGTCAAATTGTAATCCTTCCTGGCTGTAATAACCGAAGTTCACCGTTTCGCCAATCTCGAAGCTACCGCTGTCGGGTGTTTCCTTGTCAAGCAACATCCGCACGAATGTTGATTTCCCGGTTCCGTTATTTCCCACAATGCCCATTTTTTCGTAGCGTGAGAAGACGTAACTAAAGTCGTCTGTGATGCGGATGTCGCCAAATCGCTTACATACATGTTTCGCCTCAAAGATCTTTTTTCCGATATAAGTTCCCCGCGCTGCCAGGCGGACGTTGTCCTCCTCGCGTCGTCGTTGTGCCTTCTCTTCCAGCGAATAAAAGGCGTCGATGCGCGATTTTGCCTTGGTGCCGCGCGCCTGGGGCTGACGGCGCATCCAGTCCAGTTCTTTCCGCATCAGGTTTCGGGCACGCTCCACCTCCGTGTTTTGTGCTGTTATCCGTTCATCTCTTTTCTCCAGGTAGTAGGAGAAGTTTCCTTTATAGGAGAAGAGTTGTTGTTCGTCGATTTCCAGAATTTGTGTGCAGATACGGTCCAGGAAATACCGGTCGTGTGTCACCATAAGCAGGCTCATGCGGTTACGATTCAGGTGCTCCTCAAGCCACTCCACCATTTCCAGGTCGAGGTGGTTGGTCGGCTCATCCATGATGACCAGTTCGGGCTCGCTGATAAGCACATTGGCCAGTGCCACCCGTTTCACCTGACCACCGGAAAGCTCGCCCATCTTCTGGTGAAAGTTGGTGATATTGAGTTGAGTGAGGATCTGTTTAATGCGTTGCTCGTAATCCCATGCTTTAAGCAGATCCATTTGCAACAACAGCTCGTCGAGTCCGGTATGATCTTTGGTGGAGAGCATCTCTTCATAGCGGGCAATCAGTTTTACCGTTTCGTTGTCGACGCTGAAGCAGGCTTCGAGCACGGATAGTTTCGGGTCGAACTGTGGTGATTGTTCCAGATAAGCAAACCGGATGTCGTTGCGGAATACCACCCTGCCGTTATCGTAGTTTTCCTTTCCCGCAATGATGTTCAATAGGGTAGTTTTTCCCGATCCGTTGCGGGCGATTAGTCCAATTTTATCGCCCTCGGCGATGCCGAATGAGATATCGCGAAAGAGCAGAAGGTCTCCGAAGCTTTTGGTGAGCGTGTCAATTTGTAAGAGAGGATGGGACATACATTTCAGAATTTGGCATCAAAAATACAAAAAACTATCGACTTCCTCTCGACTTCCTCGTGTAGCTCACTGCCAATCGTGCCGATGATTGTGTTTCCTTCCGTAGCTGTCCATGACATGGGACACAGACCTGTCAGAACTTCCAGCGTAGATAGAAGAAGAGGTCGGTTCTCCGTTTGCCATCGATTTGTTCCGTGCCACTACCAATGGTGTGGCGGTTGAAGTAGCGGGTATGGCCTGCCTTCATAGAAAGGGTCAGGGTAGACGAGGCGTTATGCTTAACCGACAATGCCAGTCGCGACCCCTTGCCGTAGAAGGAGGGCATATAGAACGAGTTGAGCAGATTCCGCTCGTAGGAGTAAAGCCGCACATCGTAAGTGTTCGCATCAAAAAAAGCCACATAGAAATCCCCAGATACAGGACTTTTTCCGCGATAGCCAATGTTTTGTGAGAGCATGTATCCGTTTTCCGGCGGGAAGTGTTTTTCCGTGTAACGAGCCATGTCGGCCGTCGTCCGGAATTCCCATCCGTTTTTAGCTGAATGGGTATACCGGAGCCGGAGCTTATGGGTGGCATACGGCAGTACGGAAGTCGATTGTTCATCGGGCCAGGAGAGGTTCTTTTCTTTTTGTTTGTACTTATACCGGATGTCCACCAACGACTGGCTGGAGAGCGTACATGTACCCAGAAAATAAAAGTCCAACGCTTTTGATGGTGTGTCCACACCAAATTTCAGCCAGGGAAAGCGCACAATATCGAGGTACGTGTTTACGGAAAATCTCCTGAATGGAGTGAACAGGACACTCAGAAAAAGGCCCCGCTCATTGCGGACGCTGCTCCCTTCTGAAAAAGCCTGTGCGTAAAGGGCGTTATAGGAGATAGGGTAGTAGCGATGCAATGCAGAGAAAGAGATGTCCGCAGAGGGCCTGTATTGCAGGGTATGCAGGGTTGCTACCGAGCCGTTTTTCGAGATTGCGGTTTCCCCTGCGAAGATAAATCCCGGCAGCTGGTAGGAATAGTCGATGCTTGCATTCCCATTGTTGGAGTCGCGTAAATAATAGAGGTTGTATTTCTTCGGGGAGGGTTGATATACTCTGTCGTAGGCATGATATAATCCGCTGATCCCAGCCTGAAACCTGTTTTTCCGATAGTTGATGTTCCCTCCCGTCACCTGCTCTCGCGTGTTCCTTTTTTTCGCTATCTCCAGGGGCGTGCGATGCAGTCCGTCGGTTTTAAATGAGGTGATTGTTCCCTCCTCCGACAGGTTGGCGTCGATACCTTTGAGGGAATAGAAAGCCGTGATGGTGAAATCTCCGATCCCGGCTACGGCAGCCGCACCCCTGAAGAAACCGCTTTCTGCCGTAGAGAAATGGCGCTTAGGTTGTTGGGTCCTGCGCACGATGTTTTCCGGGCTCCATGATTTGCCAATCATGAAATCGTTGTTCAGGATGAGTCCCTGCCCGAAAGAGAGCCGAAAGTCGCCCAAAGCCACCGTGTTGAGTATGCCAATATGCCGGGCGATCAGGTGCAGGCCATAATGATCGTATCCCCGGGGATAGCCTTGTTTGAAAAAAGGTTCTCCTGCATCCTTCTCTGCGGTGATCCCCATCTGTATCTTATCGCGGTAGTGGAACGAATAGCGGAGGGATGTATAAAAATCTTCACCCCGATATTTTCGGTTGGGGTAGCGTGCGAGGATGCTGTCGGAAAAATCACCGTATCCCGCACGGGGAGTGACTGTTTTATCGAAACGCAACTGTGCCTCGTGTTTGCCTCCATGAAGAAGGGCGGAGGGTGTCATTGAAACATTCTGCTTGTTGTTGCCTGCATAAAAGAACGGTAGGATCCGCTCCACCGTCTCCATGTCGAGATAAGGAACGTTCCTCAGCTCGAACACAGAATACAAGGGCCGGTTTTTCTCTAGAAAGGTTGTGATGGCCGTTACTTCCTCCAACGAAAGAAAGGGTATTCGTTCCAGCTGATCGCGTGTAGCCCTGTTTAGGTCCAAAGGATTGCTTTCCAGCTGAAACAACTCCTGGAACAGGTTCTCGATGGCGGCTTCATTCATTCCCTCTTCTTCGGCCAGCTGCTCTACATATTCGTGCCAACGGGCCTGCTGTGCATGCAGGCTGATAAAACATTCCGTAAAGAAGCAAAAGAGCAAAATGACAACAATACGTTTCATGGGTGCAACAATTTTTGATGTTATCAGGTCTATGGATTATCAACCCCCGTAAGGGGTTATCTAAATTTAATAGATACCGGGAATCGGGGGGGCGCGCTTGATTAAGGCTTAACGACAGACATAGGCTGCACACTTTTGCAAAAATAAGATTTTTATTGTTTATTGACAAATAAATGATTGTAAATTAAATACATGTCCCGATGTGGAGCTTTTTTTATATCTTTGCAGTGAATCGTAAATATTTAAGTGATTTATGCGAAAGCCAACCTGCTTGTTATTGGCTCTCACGTTGCTATTCAGCTCCTGTAAGGAGTGGAGAATGCATAAGAGATCAGAGTCCGATTTCCCTCATATTCTCCTGTCGGATACCCTGCGTGTGCTCACGTTGAACACCTCGACCTCTTATTTTTTATACCGCGATCAGCCAATGGGTTATCATTACGATATGGTCCGTGATTTTTGCCGGCAACACGGCCTTGTTCCGGAAATTATTGTAGCCGAAAATACCGGTGCCATGATGAGGATGTTGCAACAAGGTGTGGGCGACCTGATTGCCTACAATATGCCCGTAACCAATGCGTTGAAGGATTCGGTATTTTATTGCGGGCTTCAGCAGATCTCGCATCAGGTGTTGGTTCAACGTGCTCTGCGCGAGGACACCCTCATTTCGGACGTGACTGGCTTGATCGGAAAGAAAGTGACTGTAATCCGGTCGTCCAAATATCAGGATAGGCTTGAAAATCTGAATAACGAGCTTGGAGGGGGTATCCTGCTCGAAGCAGCCGACAGCGACACCCTTGTGGTGGAGGATCTCATCCGGTCTGTGTCGCGTGGGGAGATTGCATACTCTGTAGCCGATGATGATCTTGCCCGGTTAAACCAGACTTATTTCAGGAACCTTGACGTGACCCTGCCTTTAAGTTTCGATCAGCGTTCATCGTGGGTGGTCAGGAAAGATGCTCCCATTCTGGCCGATTCGCTCGACAGCTGGTTCGGGGGTAGAACAGCCGAGCCTGATTTTATGCGTATCGTGAAACGATATTTTGAAGAAGCAAAAGGATATCTTGACAGCGACAGACTTTCATATAAGGAAATTCTTGGACCCGGGATCATCTCTCCCTTTGATGCCTGGTTCAAACAACAGGGTAAACGGCTGAATATTGACTGGCGGCTGCTCGCGTCCGTTGCATGGCAGGAGTCTTCTTTCGAAACAGAAGGGGAGTCATGGGCCGGCGCCATCGGATTGATGGGGTTGATGCCCGCCACGGCGGCTTCGCTCGGTGTGAACGGCGACGACTTGTTTGATCCCGAACTGAACATTCGCGCAGGGGCAGAATATCTTCGCCACCTTCTCAATGTCTTTGACTCAATACCGGATCCCAATGAGCAGCTGAAGTTGTCGCTGGCGGCATACAACGGAGGGCTGGGACATGTGTTTGATGCCAGGGCGTTGGCCGAAAAATATGGTGCCGACAAGGATTTGTGGGCCGGTAACGTGGAAAAATACATCCATCTGAAGCGTTTGGAGCAGTATTATAATGATCCGGTATGTAAAAACGGTTATTTCAGGGGTGATGAAACAATTAATTATGTCCGCAATGTCATCAGCAGGTGGGAGTACTACAAGGAGGCAGTATCCAGATAAATTTGCCTGCTGCTCATTTGCTTCGCGAAAAGTTCATTAAAGTTGTTTTTTTCTGCACCAGGCAGAATAAATGAATTTACTCTGTTCTCGTTGATCGAAAAAGTTCACTATCTTTGTGACTGTGTCAAAATGAGACAAAGAAATCAACAGAACAAAGGAAATCAATTGAATTCTATCAACATGTCAGTTACCATTCATAAAGTCATTACGAAAGATGAACTCAGGAAGTTCATCCAGTTCGGCATCGATCTGTACGAGGGGAATGAATACTTTGTTCCCCCGTTGGTGTACGATGAGCGGGCCACTCTTAGCAGAACTAAAAATCCGGCGTTTGAGCACTGCGACGCTTCCTATTTTCTGGCATATCGCAATGAAGAGATTGTCGGTAGAATTGGTGTCATCATCAATTACAAGGCGAACGAGATTTGGAAGGAGCGCAACGCCCGTTTTGGATTTGTTGATTTTATTGACGATATTGAGGTGGTGGATATGCTTTTCGGTGCCGCTGAAAGTTGGGCACGCTCCCGGGGAATGGAGAAAATCCACGGCCCGCTTGGGTTTACGGACCTCGACCACGAAGGGATGCTGGTAGAAGGGTTCGACCAGATAAGTACCCTTTCCACCATCTATAATTATCCCTATTACGTAGACCACATGGAACGGATGGGTTACGTGAAAGACCAGGACTGGGTGGAGTTTCTCATCACCATTCCTAAGGAAATGCCTGATCGGTTTCTTCGGGCATCGGAAATAGTGAAAAAACGATCCGGACTTGTTGTTAAGCATTTGCAGGATAAGAATGATGTATATCCCTATGCGAAGGATATTTTCAGACTGATCAACCGGGCCTACAAAGATTTGTATGGTTTTGTGGAACTTTCCGAAAAGCAGATAGATTACTATGTGGAAATGTATATTCCCATGTTGCGCCTTGAGTTTCTTACGCTGGTAGTCAGGCAGGAAGATAACAAGCTGGTGGGCGTGGGTATCGGGCTTCCCAGTATTGCCAAAGCACTTCAGAAGGCGAGAGGACGCTTTCTGCCTACTGGTTGGTATCATCTGTACAAGGCATTGAAAGGGAAAGGCAACAATGTGCTGGATCTGCTGCTGGTGGCTGTGGATCCTGAATACCAGGGCAAAGGAGTGAATGCGCTGTTGTTCAATGAATTCATCCCGGCTGCCATCCGTTTGGGTTTTGAGTACGCAGAAAGCAATCCGGAGCTGGATCTGAACCACAAAGTAAAATCCATGTGGAACGACCTGGATGCCAGGCAGACAAAGAGGCGCAGGGCCTTCATTAAACAACTTTAGAGGAGAAACAAGCGAACGTGAACGAAACAGAAAGAGAATTACAGATACTGCAGGACAATTATCAGGAAGAAAATATTGTCACACTGGAGTGGCAGGAGCATATCCGACGCCGTCCCGGGATGTATATTGGAAAACTTGGAGATGGTTCGTCGTATGACGATGGTATTTACGTGTTGTTGAAGGAGGTGCTGGATAACTCCATCGACGAATATATGATGGGGTTTGGAAAAACCATCGAGATCACCATCGACAACCGGCGTGTCACCGTACATGACCACGGGCGAGGCGTGCCTTTGGGTAAGGTGAAGGATGTCTGCTCACGGATGAATACCGGAGCAAAGTACGATTCCAAGGCTTTTAAAAAATCAGTCGGGTTGAATGGTGTCGGCATCAAGGCGGTGAATGCACTTTCGTCTGAATTCTACATGGAGAGCTCCCGCGAAGGTATGTCTAAAACCGTAACCTTCCGTCAGGGTATCCTGGAGGTCGACGGAGATCTTGCTCCTTCATCCAATTCAAACGGTACAAAGGTTGGTTTTGTTCCCGATATCGATATCTTTGGTGAATATCACTATCGTGATGAACACATTGAGCCGTTGCTGAAAAATTATGTCTTCCTGAATACCGGGCTGACGATTGTCTTTAACGATAAAAAATTCTCTTCGAAAAACGGTCTCGAAGACCTGTTGAATGAAAACCTTACTTCCGAACAGCTGTATCCCATTATCCATCTCTTTGGGGAAGATATTGAAGTAGCAATCACTCACACCACCCAGTACGGAGAGGAGTATTATTCGTTTGTCAACGGACAGCATACCACGCAGGGAGGAACACATCTCACGGCCTTCCGTGAAGCTACTGCACGGGTGATCAAAGAGTTTTACAACCGTAATTTCGAATATTCTGATATACGAAACGGCATGGTGGCAGCCATCAGCATCAAGGTGGAAGAACCTGTTTTTGAGTCGCAGACAAAGACCAAGCTCGGATCGAAGGAGATGGGCCCGGACGGAATCTCGGTGAACAAGTATATCAATGATTTTCTGAAAAAGGAACTGGACAATTATCTCCACAAGAATCCCGATACGGTAGAAGTCCTGCAGAAAAAAATACTGGATTCCGAGAAGGAACGCAAAGCCATTGCCGGTGTGACCAAACTGGCGCGGGAACGTGCCAAGAAAGCCAATCTGCACAACAAGAAGCTGCGCGATTGCCGTATTCATTATAACGATGCCAAGGGTGATGACAGGGAAAAGACCAGCATCTTCATCACCGAGGGCGATTCTGCCAGCGGATCCATCACCAAAAGCCGTGATCCGAACTTGCAGGCGGTGTTTAGTCTGCGAGGCAAGCCTTTGAACAGCTTCGGACTCACCAAGAAGATTGTCTACGAGAACGAGGAGTTCAATCTTTTGCAGGCAGCCCTCAATATCGAAGAGAACATGGACGGATTGCGCTACAACAAAGTAATCATCGCTACCGATGCCGATACCGATGGGATGCATATCCGCCTGTTGTTGCTCACTTTCTTTCTGCAATTCTTCCCTGATCTGATCAAGAAGGGGCATGTTTATATTCTCCAGACTCCTCTCTTCAGGGTGCGCAACAAGAGAAAAACACTTTATTGCTATACCGAGGAGGAGCGGTTACAAGCGATTGATGAGTTGGGGCCTAATCCGGAAATAACCCGCTTCAAGGGACTTGGAGAGATCTCTCCCGACGAGTTCCGCAATTTTATTGGTGATGATATCCGTCTCGACAGGGTGACCATGCGAAAAGAAGATCTGTTGAAAGAATTGCTGGAGTTCTATATGGGTAAAAATACGCCGGAACGACAGACATTCATCATCGATAATCTGGTGGTGGACGACGAAGAGGTAGCATAAAATGGAACCGAGCATTGCCGAAAAGAGAATAGCCTTGTTTCCCGGGACTTTCGATCCCTTCACCATCGGCCACGAATCGCTGGTGCGAAGGGGGTTGGCTCTGATGGATGAGATTGTGATTGCCATTGGTGTCAATGAGGCAAAGAAGTCTTACTTTACGCTCGAAAAAAGGATCGGGATGATTCGGGACTTTTATCGCGAAGAGCCACGTGTAAGGGTGGAGAGCTACGATTCTTTGACAATCTCTTTTGCAAAGGAGATCGGCGCCCGGTACATCTTACGTGGTATCCGTTCGGTGGTCGACTTTGAATATGAGAAGACAATTGCCGACATGAACCGAACCATTTCGGGAATAGAGACGTTTGTACTATTTACTGAACCGGCTTTAACGCACATCAGTTCCACCCATGTGAGGGAATTGCTACGTTACGGACACGATATCAGCAACTTTATTCCACAAGGGATGAAAATTTAATTCTGCTTAATAAGAAAACAATGCAAAAACAAATACTGGCCGTGATAATGGGTGCACTCCTGTTATCCGGAAGCACATTCGCCCAGTTCAGGCCTTCGCCGGAAGGTTTGAAGCTGGAACGCACTCTGCAGCTAATCAATAGTTTGTATGTAGACGATGTGAATTCAAAAGAACTCACCGAAGCAGCCATACGCGCTATGTTGGAGGAGTTGGATCCACACTCGTCTTATCTGAACGAAGAGGAAGTACGTGCCATGAACGAGCCTTTGCAGGGTAATTTCGACGGGATAGGCATCTCATTCAACATGCTTACAGACACCCTCTACGTGATGGAAGTTATCTCCGGAGGTCCGTCACAGAAGGTGGGCATTATGCCGGGCGACAAAATCATTCAGGTGAACGACACGTTGATTGCCGGCGTGAAGATGAGTAACCAGGATGTGATCAAGCGCCTTCGTGGCCCCAAAGGTACGGTGGCGAACGTGAAAGTGCTGCGTCGTGGCGTGCCCCGGTTGATGGATTTTCGCATTGTGCGCGATAAGATACCCATCACCAGCATTGATGCAGCTTATATGGTGACAAACGACATTGGATATATTCGGCTGAGTCGCTTCGGTGTTTCTTCCGCCGCTGAATTCAAACAGGCAGAAAGAACGTTAAAAGCTCAGGGAATGAAACACCTTATTTTCGACCTGACTGACAATGGCGGGGGCATCCTGCAGACAGCCAACGAGATTGCCGACGAGTTTCTGGACGACTCGCGTCTGATTGTCTATACCGAAGGGAAGAATCAACCCCGTTTTACGATGAATGCCACCGAAGGTGGCGAGCTCCAGACAGGAAAACTTGTCGTGTTGGTCAACGGCGCTTCGGCCTCGGCCAGCGAGATTCTCGCAGGCGCACTGCAGGATTGGGACAGGGGCGTCGTCGTTGGCAGAAGGACTTTTGGAAAAGGATTGGTGCAGCGCCAGCTGCCACTGCCCGATGGAACCATGATCCGGCTGACCGTGGCACGATATTATACCCCTTCCGGCAGAAGCATCCAGAAACCATATGAGGTGGGAAACAAAGATGCCTATAATCAGGATTTCATGAACCGGTACGCCCACGGTGAGTTGTTTGATGCCGACAGCATCCGCTTCGCCGATTCCTTGAAATACAAGACGCTGGTGAACCAACGCACCGTCTACGGTGGTGGTGGGATCATGCCTGATTATTTTGTGCCGGTTGACACCACATCGGGTACCATGTTTCATGCCAATCTGAATGCCAAAGGGGTAATCAACAGGGTGGCTATTTCGGAGGTGGACAACCAACGCACTATGTTGCTGCAACAATTCCCCGATGTTGTTCATTTCATGTCGGGTTTTCGGGTGTCGGAGGAACTGAACCAAAGGCTGCGGTCAATAGCGGCTGCAGAGCAGGTGGAATGGAATGAAGAGGAGTACGGTCGTTCGAAAGAACTTATTTTTATACAGTTGAAAGCGTTGATTGCACGGGATCTATACGATTCATCGGCATTCTATCGGATTATCAACGAGGAAAATGATATTTTCTCAGAAGGATTGCAGATCATTTCGGATGATCTGCGTTACGAAGGCCTGTTAAAAGGCTTGGGCAGCAATGTGGCACACCAACAATAAAGAAAATGAATTTTGACTACAGTAAACTGCGTGTAAAGGAAGGCTCGAAGGTAAGCCTGAAAGAGTATCCGACCCTCGAGGATGGTGGTTTTACCAAAAAATCCGCAAAAGAGGAGGTTAAGCTGAACATCAAAGAGCTGAAGAAGCTGCAGGAGATGTTTTACGCCGACGACCGCTATTCGCTGTTGATCATCTTACAGGCGCGTGATGCAGCAGGTAAAGACGGGGTTATCAGGCATGTCATGTCGGGAATCAACCCGCAGGGCTGCCGTGTGCACAGCTTTAAAACACCCACCAGGAACGAGCTGGAACACGACTACTTCTGGCGTCATTATGTTGCTCTGCCGCAACGCGGGATGATTGAGATCTTTAATCGTTCCCACTATGAAAATGTGCTTGCCACCAGGGTGAATCCGCAATGGATACTCAACGAACGAATTCCCGGGTATAGCACCGTGGAGGCAATAGATAAGCAGTTCTGGGAAAACAGGTACGAAGCTATAAACGGAGTAGAAAAGCATCTGTATCAGAATGGAATGCGCATATTGAAATTTTTTCTGCACGTTTCGAAAGAGGAGCAGAAGGAGCGTTTCCTTTCTCGTATCGACGAGCCGGATAAAAACTGGAAGTTCAGTTCGGCCGACCTTCAGGCACGTGCACAGTGGGATGCTTATGATCGGGCATACGAAGAGATGCTGGAAAAAACGTCCAAACCACATGCACCCTGGTTCGTGATCCCCGCAGACAAAAAGTTCTTTACCCGGGTGGCAGTGGGAGACATCATCCTGGAGTTGTTCCGCTCGCTCGATTTGCGGTATCCACCTGCCGAGTCACCCGAAGTATTAGCAAAAGCGAGGACAGAATTGACAAGGGAGTAAACGAGATACCTTCCTTGCCTGTGACAATATTCAGATGCCCTGTATCTGACTTGTTCATTCGCGTTCACCGTAGAGGAAGAGATATCAATCCGGCAGGGTCAACGGATTTTTTTAGTTTCCCTTAAATGTGAATCCAGACGCGAGATAAGCCACAACAGGCTAAATATCGAACCCACAAGGATTGCTGATCCGATGAATTGGGGGGAAAGCAGGAAATCTTCGCCAAGCAGAAAATATACCCCTGCAACCATTGCTCCCAGAACAGCATACATCGTACCAAAAATGGCTCCCATCTCCCTCAGCATATTATTCTCCCGTTCTTTTTTGCGTTTTGTGCCCTGAGGGACAAGCGCCTTTTCGGTTTCTATCTGCTGCATAATCCGATGTCTCAGGTTCTCGGGAGCTTCTATTCTTGCGGACGTCAGTATTTGCCGAAATTTTTCGTCCTCTTTTTGCGTGCTATATTTGTCCATCATGATGATCATTTTTATGTCCCCGTAATTTGTACTCCATAATTTGAAACAACCATTTCTTTGAAAAGTTTCCTTGCCCTGAACAGTTTCACCTTTACGTTCGGCTCGTTCAGCCCGGTGATTTTGGCAATCTCCTTTACCGGATTATCCTCCAAATAGTAGAGCGTGAGTAAAAGTGCATCTCCCGTAGGCATTTTCTGCAATACATCGGCCACAATCTCTTTTCTCTCGTTTTCGTTCATGTTTATCTCCAGTGTGTTGTCAGCAAGCTGAGAAGCATCTTCCATCGCTGCCGCCCTGCTTCCTATCCACATTTGAGACTTCGTATGTGTGATTGCCGTGTTGTATACAATGCGATACAGCCAGGTTGAAAATTTGCTGTCGGACCGAAAACTACGCAGATTCCTGAATGCCTTTACATAACTTTCCTGTACGACATCTTCCGCATCCTGCATGTTGCCGCAAATCCGGTAAGCGATGGTAATCGCCATATCCTGATAAGCATCGACAAAATATGCAAACGCGGAAGTGTTGCCCGAAAGCACCTGTTGCACACGTTGGTTTTCGTTCATTGCACGTGATTATTCCTGTTCTGTCTCTTCCCTTTGCGCCGCAACCGGCATCTTTTGCATTATCAAAAAATAGACCAGGTAGCCTAGGCCCAGGAAGAAAACCACGCTTGCACCGGTGATCCAAAATTCATTGTTCTGACCAATCACAAGATATTCGGAGCAAAGAAAACCGACAATGATTCCTATTCCAAGGGCAACGAGTACGATCCCGTTTCTTAACGATACGAAACGGTTAGGGTTACTTTTCGTCTTTGTCCTGTTGGGTGGGATGATTCCCTGATTGATTAGCCCCATTCTTTCCTTGTGGGCATTTTTTACCGAGGTGAGGCCTATGACGAGCCCAGTGGCTATGGGCAGTCCTATGGTACACAGAATGGCGATGATTGGGATTAA
>NZ_DCEN01000024.1:0-24771 GCF_002316955.1 Proteiniphilum sp. UBA1028 | reverse complement strand
CGGACGAAGATGACAGGTTGTTGTGAAAGTGTCTGATAATCTCAGAAAAAATTATTTGTTTTTCAACAAATCGCGGATCTCAGTCAATAACAATTCCTCTTTGGTGGGTTCGGGAGCAGCTTCCGGGGCAGGAGCTTCCTCCTTCTTCCGTTTTAGGGAGTTCATTCCCTTGATGACAAGGAAAATGGCCGTGCCAATGATCAGAAAGTCCACAATGGCCTGAATAAAGGCGCCATAGTTCCATGTGACAGCAGGCGATACCACCTCAGCACCCTCCATTGCTGCCTGTCTCAAAACAAGTTTGAGATCTGTAAATTGTCCCTGGTTTGAGATCAATGCAATCGGTGGCATAAGGATGTCGTTCACAAAAGAGGTGACGATCTTTCCGAATGCGCCGCCGATTACAATACCTACGGCCATGTCTACGACACTGCCTCGCATTAAAAACTCTTTCAGTTCTGATTTAAATGACATAGTTTTTTGATTAAAGGGTTGGATAATATAGTTCTACTTCTGTGTAGCTCAAAAACAATCAGTAAAAAATTTCTGCCAGCATGCAGCGCGCCGACCCGCCACCGACAGTTTCAATGGTGTGCAAATCGGGCGACACAATCTTGTTGAAAGTGGACAGGGTTGACTCCTGTGCGGGTGTCAAGGAATTGCGTGCCGACGACGACATCACCATAATGGGGGTGCCGTTGCGGCTCTTTATCTCCAGCATGTTGCCTGCGAAACGGGTCACTTGTTCCAAAGTTATCTCCACGATGATCTTTCCCGAGGCAGTCAGCCTTGATGACACCCTTTGCCGGTCATTCCGGTCCCGGATTGATTCAAGGCAGATCACGGCAACCTGTGACCCTACTTCCATCATCACATTGGTATGATAAATAGGTTTCCCTTCTTTATCCAGAGCGTCGAAAATAACCGAGTCGTAGTTCATGCGGGCACAAAATTCGGCCAGTACTTTTTCCGAAGTACGGGGTGAACGGCAACAGTAGGCGATCTGCCTGTCACGATCAAAGATCATGCTCCCGGTACCCTCCAGAAACTCACCCTCCTCCTCCCAGTGAGTGAGGTCAATTAGCTTGCGATGGTTTATTTTTCGACGCAAGAGCTCCAATACCTCCGGTTTCCTTTCTTTTCGACGATTTTCGGCAAACAGGGGATATAACACCAACTCCCCGGTAATGTGAGAAGAAAACCAGTTGTTTGGAAACAGAGCATCGGGTGTCCAGGGCTCCGGCGTATCCTGGACAACCATCACATCCACATCCTTTCCCCGAAGTAACTGAACAAAGGCGTCAAACTCTTCCCGCGCTTTTTCAGCCACAGAGTTGCTATCTACTTTCTGTTGAAAAAAATTATTCTGTGCCGTCTCCTCGTTGAATGCGAAGCGGGCAGGGCGGATCATCAGAATCTTCGAGGTGGTTTGCATATGCTTATTCCAGTGATGTTACCGATTCTTTGATAATGGCAATGGCTTCCCTCAATTCCTCTTCGGTGATCACCAGCGGAGGTGCAAACCGAATGATATGACCGTGGGTAGGTTTAGCCAGCAAGCCGTTTTCCGCCATCTTCATACATAGGTCCCAGGCCTCTTTCCCATTGTAGGGCGCAACAACAATGGCGTTGAGCAACCCTTTTCCCCTGACTTGCCGAATGAAAGGACTTTTTATCTTCTTCAGCTCATCGCGGAAGATGTTGCCCAGCCTATCGGCTTTCTCCGCCAGTTTTTCCTCTCTCACTACCTCCAACGCGGCCGTAGCTACTTTGCATGCCAGGGGAAAGCCGCCAAAGGTAGAGCCGTGTTGTCCAGGTTGTATCGTCAGCATAACCTCGTCGTCGGCCAATACCGCCGAAACGGGCAATACTCCTCCCGAGAGGGCTTTTCCCAGGATCACGATGTCGGGGCGTACGCCTTCGTGATCGCAGCATAACACCCTGCCGGTGCGCCCTATTCCCGTCTGTATTTCGTCGGCAATGAACAATATATCGTAGGCCTTACACAGGTCGTAACACCCTTTCAGGTATCCCTCATCCGGCACAATTACTCCGGCCTCTCCCTGTATGGGTTCCACCAGGAATCCCGCGATGGAGGCTCCTTTTTCTTCAAAGATCGATGACAAGGCAGTCACATCATTGTAGGGGACAACCTCTATACCCGGTGTGTAGGGGCCGTAGCCGGCGCGGGCTTCCGGATCGGTAGAAAGCGAGACAATGGTGACGGTGCGTCCGTGAAAGTTACCCTCGCATGCTACAATGATTGCTTCGTCCTCGGGAATTCCTTTCTTCTGGTAGCCCCATTTGCGGGTCAGTTTAAGTGCTGTCTCCACCGCTTCTGCCCCAGTGTTCATGGGGAGAATCTTGTCGTAGCCGAAATAATCGTGCATATACTTTTCGTAGGGTCCCAACGCGTCGTTATAAAAAGCACGGGAAGTAAGGCAAAGTGTCTCCGCCTGTGTATTGAGAGCTGTCACAATTTTGGGATGACTGTGTCCTTGGTTTACTGCTGAATAGGCCGATAGAAAATCGAAATACATTTTGCCGTCTACATCCCACACGTAGCATCCCTTTCCCCGCGACAATACAACCGGCAGTGGATGGTAGTTGTGCGCGCCGTATTTCTCTTCTAAATCGATATATTGCTTTGATTCGGCTGTTGGCATTTCCTTATATCCGTTATTCAATTACAAGATTTCGAAACTGAATTTCCTTTCCTTCACTCTGCAGGCCGATATGTCCCTCTTTTACCTCGCTGGTAGCACTGTTTTGCAGTACATCATTGATGTATATGTCCGCAATGCCCCCCTTCACTTGAATCTTCACCTTGTTCCATTCACCTGCAGGTTTTTCGCTCGATGGCTCCTTCTTCTCTACCACCGGGAATTTGGGCCGTTCGGTCATGCCTTCCGGAAGGACATATTCTTTCAAAACAGCCCCCGACAGCAAAACAAGATCTCCTGCCTTGCCGGCTTTGAGTTGACACTCAATGCCTTTCGGAAAGGGGGTTGCCGGCTCTTCTATCAAAAAGAAAACGCCGCTGTTGCTCGCCTCATTTGCCCATCGGTATTCCAGCTCCAAGGTAAAGTCACGGTATTTCTTTCTGGTATACATGTAACCTAGTGGTTCTCCCTTTACGGTAATAATACCCTCATCAGCCGAAAAAACATGACTTGTCGGTACGGAATCGTCCTCCAAAACAAAGTTCCAGTTCGAAAGGTCTTTTCCGTTAAAAATTTTTTCCGGCTGTCGGGACGAACAACCGATTGTTGCAACAAAAAGGAGAGTGGTTATTAATTGTCTGTATTTCATTTGGCTGCTGTTTTTATATTCATGCATTGTATTGAACCTGTGAATACTTATTTTGTTTCAGGCATCTGGTTCTTTTTTTTGTATCGGGGTTTAAAATATTGGTACAAAGATCTATTTTCACAAAAATACACTTTTTAAATAAAAAAACACCAAAAACAAAAAAAATAATCCTGTCATCGTCCGGATAGATGGAGAAAGGTAAACTGTGCAGTTTATTACTCGTTCTATATCTGTTCCTAAAAAAGCAAAAAAGGTTGTCAGATACAACGGAAATGGATACATTTGCCCAATTTCTTTCAGCATGTAAGCCGGGTGGTAACCAAGATGAATAAAGCACGTTTTCTTTGGGTGGACGATGAGATTGATCTGCTGAAACCCTATATGCTCTTTCTGGAAGAGAAAGGTTACTCTATGGAGTGCACCAACAACGGGCTCGACGCGATTGAGCGAGCGCGGCAGACATTGTTCGATACTATTTTTCTGGATGAACATATGCCGGGCCTGTCCGGTCTGGAGACACTTTCCGGTTTGCAGGAGGTCGCACCCGACGTGCCTGTGGTGATGGTTACAAAGAGTGAGGATGAGGGAATCATGAACTGCGCGATCGGCAATAAAATTGCCGACTACCTGATTAAACCGGTCAATCCAAACCAGGTGCTGATGACCATCAAGAAGATTCTCGACAAAAAGGCGCTTATATATGAAACTGTCACGGTAAATTACCGACAGCTGTTCGGCCAATTAAGTGAAGAAATAGGCAGCTGTCGTTCGGCTGACGATTGGATTTCCGTCTACAAGAAGCTGGTTCATTGGGAGCTGGAGCTGGAGCAGGCTGATAACCCGATGAAGGAACTGTTGGCGTCTCAGAAGACGGAAGCCAACAGCGCGTTTGCCAGATTTATCCGCAGACACTATCCAAAATGGATGAGACAGACTGCCGGCCGTCCGCTAATGAGTCCCGCGCTGTTTGAGGAAACGGTGATGCCGGCAATTGGCAAAGGAGAAAAGTTGTTTTTTATTTTGATCGACAACTTTCGGTTCGATCAATGGCAGGCAGTGAAGGAGATGATCGCCGATTATTTTGTTTGCCACGAAGAGCTTTATTTCAGTATACTCCCTACTGCCACACCATACGCAAGGAACAGCATTTTTTCGGGACTGATGCCGCGGGACCTGGCAGCACAGTATCCCGGCTTATGGGTTGACGAGACGGAGGAGGAGGGAAAGAACCTGCTTGAAGAATCTCTCATTCGGGCACAACTGGAGAGAAATCAATTGTCGCCGCTTCTGTCGTACAAAAAAATAAATTCCAACCTTGAGGCGGAGGAGTTGAACAGGCACTTTTCCGAATTGGAGAGGAATGACCTCCACGTGTGGGTGTTCAACTTCATCGATATGCTTTCGCACGCGAGAACCGATTCGAGAATGATTCGTGAACTGATTGCCGACGAAGCAGCATACCGTTCCCTCACGCGATCATGGCTCTTGCACTCCCCCCTGTTTGCACTCCTGAAAAAGATTGCCGGCAAAGGTTATAGAGTCGTGCTTACCACAGATCACGGCTCTATCCGGGTGAAGAACGGGGTGCGGGTGCTGGGCGACAAAGAGACAAACACAAGCCTCCGTTATAAAGTGGGAAAAAATTTGGGATATGAGCCAAAGAAACTGTTCGAGATGCTTCATCCCGAAGACTTCGGCTTGCCAACTCCCCGCATGAGTACCCGCTACATCTTTGCCATGCAAAACGACTTCTTTGTCTATCCCAACAATTACAACCAACATGTGTCGTACTACGCACAAAGTTTTCAACACGGGGGGATCTCTATGGAAGAGATGATGGTCCCCCTCATCACACTAAATCCGAAATAGCCAAATATGCAAATAGAAATCAATGACTTGAAGGATATCAGAGATGCAGCCCGTACTTTCCTGCGGGAGATGGGAGACAGCAAGGTATTCGCTTTTTACGGCAGCATGGGGGCCGGAAAAACCACTTTTATCAAAGCACTTTCTGAAGAGATGGGTGTGACTGAAACTGTTTCAAGTCCCACCTTTGCAATCATTAATGAATACAGGGACAAAGAGGGGAGGGCGATATTTCATTTCGATTTTTATCGTATCAACAAACTCGAAGAGGCCTTCGATTTCGGGTACGAAGATTATTTTTACAGTGGCAACGTCTGCTTTATTGAGTGGCCGGAACTGGTAGAACCCATTCTGCCCGAAAATACCGTGAAGATAACCATCCGGGTGGCCGACGACGGACGCAGGATCCTGGAACGTATGTAGAAGAGACGGACATTATTTAAACGTTCCGCCTCATAAACACTCTAAAATAGCAAACGTTTTCGATACAACATGCAGAAAAATTCCAATATTCGCACAAACAAAGGGTCAAAAATGAAACAATTGATATTGACAGCATGCATCGTGCTTCTCTTCCTGCCTGCATCGGCGCAGGTTAATACTGACCGCGTGATGATGATCGGCAAGAATGCGCTCTATTTCGAGGATTATGTGCTGGCCATTCAATATTTCAATCAGGTGATCACGGCGAAGCCTTACCTGGCCGATCCCTATTATTTCAGGGCAATGGCTAAATTCATGCTTGACGACTTCAAAGGTGCCGAAGAAGATGCCTCCGAGTGTCTGGTACGCAATCCCTATTATACGGCAGCCTACCAGTTGCGCGGTGCCGCACGGCAGAACCAGGAAAAATATGACCAGGCTGCGACCGATTATCAGCGGAGCCTGGAGTTTTTTCCTGAGGACCGGATTACACTGGTGAACATGGGAATAGTCAATGTGGAGCTGGAGCAATATGATGTGGCAGCGAAGTTTTTTGAAATACTGCTACGTCGTTTTCCCGATTATACACCCGGTTATCTTACACGGTCACAGATGTATCTGGAAATGAAAGATACCACAAGTGCGCTGGCCGACATCGATAAGGCAATCGAAATTGACCCCTACACGTCGCAATCATTTGCCTCACGTGGAGTGCTTTATCTTCAGCAGAAAGAATACAACAAGGCACTGGCCGACCTGGATGAAGCCATCCGGTTAGATCCCTATTTCGAAGGAAACTATATCAACCGGGGGCTGGTGAAGTACCACCTAAACGACCTTCGCGGAGCAATGGCCGATTACGACAGGGTGATTGAGACGGATGAGAACAACCTCATTGCCCGTTTTAACCGGGGCTTGTTGCGGGCACAGGTGGGCGACAACAACCGGGCTATCCGTGACTTCGACAAGGTAATCGAGCTGGAGCCCGGTAATACAATTGCCTATTTGAACCGTGCCATGCTGCACAGTGAGACAGGCAACGTAGTGGCGGCACTGGAAGACCTGAATGTAGTCATCGCGGCCCATCCCGATTTTTTCACCGCATATTACATGAGGTCGCAACTGAAGCGGGAAATGAATGATCTGCGCGGTGCCGAAAATGACTATATGCTGGCCCGTGCTGAAGAGGCAAAAGCCCGTAAGATAGCTACGACAAACCCCGAGCCATTTAAACAAGCTCGTAAACAGGGTGAAGCGAAGGATACCCGTGAACAGGCCGATCAGGACATCGAGAAGTTTACGATGCTGGTTGTAGCCGATAAGGATACTTCTCAAAAGACGCAGTATCAACGCCAAAGCAGGGGCAAGGTGCAGAACATACATGCTCCGGTGGACCCCGAGCCGATGTTTGTCCTCACATACTATGAACGTGCATTTGAGGTGCACCGGCCGGTATATTATTCCGAGGTGATGGAAAAGGCCAACAACGACTTTGGCCTTGCATGGATTCTGAAGGCGACCAACAACGAGGCTCCACTGAACGAACTGCAGATACAGACCCATTTCCGCTCTATCGACAATTACTCAATGAGATTGGAGAGTGAACCCGCGAACCCGTCTCTCTATTTTGGAAGAGCAATGGATTTTATGCTTGTGCAGGATTACGAAAGTGCACTCAAAGACCTGAATAAAGTAATTTCCCTGAAACCGGACATGCTGCTTGCCCATTTTGCACATGCTGTGGTGCGCTCCAAGCAGCTGGAATATGAGCGCTTGCAGAGTGATCCCCGAATGATGGATGGCACTATAGGCGTCAACCTGCCCGAATTAAGCAATATTGCAGGAAAGCCCAGGATGCCGGAGATCTCAACCAAATCGATCGATTATGAAGGGATTCTGAAGGAATACGGAGAGATTATCCGTCTCAACCCCGATTTCATTTATGCTTATTATAACCGGGCTGAGATTTTCAGCCTCGAGAAGGATTATCGTGCCGCTATTGCAGATTACTCAAAAGCCATCGAGCTGGAACCGCAATTTGCAGAAGCCTATTTCAATCGTGGCATCTCTCGCCTTGCCATCGGTGAGACGGCAAAGGGACTTGATGACTTGCGCAAAGCTGGAGAATTGGGTATCGTTCAGTCGTACAGCATCATCAAACGGATGCAATAATTGGATTGTTCAGCAGGTAAGTTTGATCGCTATCGGAATAAACAGGTAGCAGGAAATAAATTGTCAAACAACGCCGAGTACAATTTTCTTCTGGTTTTGCTGTTCCATCAACCACAAAATCACTACATTTGCAGTCGCATTACAAAGAAGATACATTAAGGACAACATAGCATGATAAAAATTACATTTCCCGATGCCTCCGTGAGGGAATTTGAAAAAGGAGTAACGGGATTAGAGATAGCACAAAGTATCAGCCAACGGTTGGCGCAGGAGGTGCTGGCTGTAAGCGTGAACGGTGAAACATGGGATCTGGCACGCCCCATAGAGGAGGATGCTACTGTAAATCTGCTCAAATGGGAGGACGAAGAAGGGAAGCATGCCTACTGGCACTCTTCGGCTCACCTTATGGCAGAAGCCTTACAGGAACTTTATCCAGGCATCAAATTCGGAATCGGGCCAGCCATTGAAAACGGATTTTACTACGATGTGGATCCGGGTGAAGGGGTTGCCATCAAAGAGAGTGACTTCCCTGCCATCGAAAAGAAAATGATGGAGCTGATTGTCGCCCGGGAAGAGATCCAACGGGAGAATATCTCCAAAGACGATGCCCTCAGAATGTTTGCAGAACGCGACGAACATTACAAGGTGGAGCTGATCAGCGAGCTCGAAGACGGTACCATCACTACCTATACACAGGGACGTTTTACCGACTTGTGCCGCGGTCCTCATCTGCCCAACACCTCCTATATTAAGGCAGTGAAAGTATTGTCTGCGGCAGGTGCTTATTGGCGGGGAGACGAGAAACGGCCCCAGCTGACAAGACTCTATGGTATCACTTTCCCCAAAAAGAAAATGCTTGATGAGTATCTGGTCATGCTCGAAGAGGCTAAAAAGAGGGATCACCGGAAAATTGGCAAGGAGCTCCAGCTGTTTCATTTTTCACAAACGGTGGGAGCAGGCCTCCCCCTGTGGTTGCCGAAGGGAACACAGTTGCGGCTCCGGCTGGAAGATTTCCTGAAGAAAATACAGCGAGAGTTCGATTATGATCAGGTCATCACGCCCCATATCGGACACAAACAGCTCTACGTGACCTCGGGGCATTATGCCAAATATGGAAAAGATTCATTTCAGCCGATCCATACGCCCGAAGAGGGAGAGGAGTTTCTCCTGAAACCAATGAACTGCCCACACCACTGTGAGATCTACAAAGCATTTCCACGCTCTTACAAAGACCTGCCCCTCCGCTTGGCAGAGTTTGGCACAGTCTATCGGTACGAGCAGAGCGGCGAGTTGCACGGACTGACCCGCGTACGCGGTTTTACACAGGACGATGCTCATATCTTCTGTACACCCGACCAGGTAAAAGAGGAGTTCCTGAAAGTGATGGATATCATCTTCATCATCTTCAAAGCGCTTGAATTTGAAAATTTTGAGGCTCAGATCTCGTTGCGTGATCCGAACGACAAGGACAAGTATATCGGTACCGACGAAAATTGGGAGAAGGCAGAACGTGCCATCGTGGAGGCTTGCCAGGAGAAAGGGCTCAAAGCAAAAGTAGAAACCGGTGAGGCTGCATTCTATGGGCCAAAGCTCGACTTTATGGTGAAAGATGCGTTGGGACGGCGCTGGCAGCTGGGCACCATACAGGTGGATTACAACCTGCCCGACAGGTTTGAGTTGGAGTATACCGGCGCTGACAACCAGAAGCACCGTCCGGTAATGATTCACAGGGCACCCTTTGGCTCCATGGAGCGATTCGTGGCTGTCCTTATTGAACATACCGCCGGTAAATTCCCTTTGTGGCTGGCGCCTACACAAGCAGTGATTCTGCCTGTGAGCGAAAAGTTCAACGACTATGCCCGTTGTGTGGCGAAAGAATTAAAACGATTCGATATCCGTGCCGAAGTGGACGACCGCAACGAAAAGGTGGGGCGCAAGATTCGGGACAACGAATTGAAACGGATACCTTATCTGTTGATAGTCGGTGAGAAAGAGGCAGAAAATGAAGAGGTTTCTGTAAGAAAACAGGGTGGGATAGATCAAGGTTCCACAAAATTGATTACATTTGCAGAAACGATTGCACGGGAGGTAGAGGATATGATGAATCCTTCTGTCCGGTCAAATTAAGCTTTTGTGTAGCAACGAATTTTAAAATATATAAATAAATCAAACAGAGCAAACATTAACATCACCGAATGAGAAAAGACTCAAAAGACCAGCACCGGATCAACGAACGCATCCGGGTTCCGGAAGTCCGGTTAGTAGGCGATAACGTGACGGAGGGCATTTATTCCACAAGAGAAGCATTAAAGATAGCCGAAGAACAGGAATTGGACCTTGTTGAAATTGCGCCTACGGCGAAACCTCCTGTATGCAGGATCATCGATTACAAGAAATTTGTTTATCAGCAAAAGAAAAAGCTGAAAGAACAAAAAGCAAAATCGGTCAAAGTAACGGTGAAAGAAATTAGATTTGGACCACAAACAGACGATCACGACTATAACTTTAAATTGAAACACGCGATGAACTTCCTGGCTGAAGGCTCGAAAGTGAAGGCGTATGTGTTTTTTAGAGGACGTTCCATTCTATTTAAAGAGCAGGGGGAGGTACTGTTATTGCGCTTTGCCAATGAACTGGAAGAGTATGCCAAGGTGGAGCATTTGCCCATCATGGAGGGAAAACGTATGTCCATCATGCTCTCTCCCAAAAAAGGAACCCCTGCACCCAGGAAGGAGTCAAAAGAAGCGTGAATGACTCTCTTTCGCAGTCGTGGAAAAACAGTGCCGGCTAAAATTGTTTAGCCGGTTTTTTATCTCTCTTCCGTTTCGTTCCACTGCCCGTCATGGAAAGAAAAAGGATATCTGTCATGCGGGTACCTACAAATTGTCTTCTGGCAATGTGCATGCACATCATCCGGACGGAAAAGATCAGAGTTTGATTTTTCTCCCAGCTTTACTATATTTGCACTACGGGAACAAACTGAGTAACGGTAAATCGATGAAGAGTGTATGCTATACCCTATTTATGGCTTTATGGTTGTCTTTTTTTGTGGAGTGTAGTAACCCCCAGCCCGAAGCCTCCATGCTGTTGGCAGATGCCGAACGACTTATCGAAAGCAACCCCGACAGCGCCATGCAACTGATCGATTCCATTTTCTATCCCGAAGAAAGCCTCTTTTTCGAAGATTATGTGCGTTATTTGGTGCTGCGAGTACAGGCGCGCTATAAAACACACCGCCCTGTCGCAGAAGATACCTTGATCTTCCGGGCGCGTGATTATTTTTCTGACAGGAAAGAGCCTCGGTTGGCTGCACTAGCTTGGTTTTATAGCGGCTGTGTTTATCGTGAACGGAAGGAATACGAAAATGCGGTACAATTATACAAAGAGGCGAGGAAGCATGCCCGTCAAACCAATAATTCTGATTTGCAGGGATTGATACAATATAATCTCGGTGACTTGTTCGCGGAGCAGGGAATCTATCGGGTAGCGCTGAAAAATTATAAAGAAGCGGCACAACTTTACGATGCCGAACCACACAAACAAGCGCAATGTTTTAGCGCCATAGGACAAATGTATGCGCTGTTGGATCAACCAGACAGCGCTTTACTCTCTTTCCATAAAGGGTTGGATTTGGCCGGAAACGATGAAGATCTTCAGCTGCAAAGCCTGTTGGCGCAGAATCTGGGCGTGATGTACAAGGAAACCAAACAGTTCGATAAAGCCGGAACATACCTCCACCAATCGTTCCGCTTCAATACCGACAGCACCAAGCTGCCCCGTTATTACCTGAATCTTGCCGAATTATACACAGTGATGGGACGCTCGGATTCCGCTGTATGGCATACGGAACAGTTGAAGCGACTTCTATCTGCCGCGGAGGACGATTATTTTAAGGCGAGCGCATACTCTTACTTGGCCAGACGGGAAAAAGAACAGGCTAACTATGAAGCGGCCTTCGTTTACCAGGACGAGCGCATGAATACGCTCCACCGTATTATGGAAGAAAGGGAGAGGCAGTTGGTATATGAAGCACACCTGAAATACGATTACGGACAGATGCAAAAACAGTATTATCAGGACTTGTCTATCCGCCAGTTATGGATCATTGCGCTGCTGGCTGTGGGTATAGTGGGCGGAGAGTTGTTCACGTGGTATTGGGTCAGGCAGAAGAACAAGCAGGCTGAAATCCGGCGCAACCTCGATACCCTGAAAGAAATGAAGCGTGATCTGGAAAGCACCGTGTACCAAAAACAGTTAGACTTGCGTAAAGATCTTCTTCTTGGGTTCGATATTATCAGAAAAGTGATGGAATTGAATCAGGAAATGACCCGGTCCGGAAAATCTACTTCCGGGGGAGCCTTGTGGGGCGAGCGGTTCAACAAAATAGTGTATGGAGAAGAAAGTATCGAAGAAGCATGGGACGCCTTGTTCCGGGTATTCAACACCATGCGGCCGGGGCTTGCCGGAAAGATACGGGAGAAATATCCCGATCTTACCGAAACCGAATTCCGTGTATGTATACTTACATATGCCGGTTTCAGGGTAAAAGAAATATCCCTGGTTCTTCACCAAAGTGTCCACACCGTACAAACACGCCGGACCGATATACGGAGAAAAGTGGGTCTGGGGCCTAGCGGCGACATTGCCGGGCATATTGACCAGTTATCGCGCTAATTGTCCACAAACCTTACAGCCATCCATTGAAAATCTATATGTTAAACTTTTCAATATATTGATAATTAGATTATTGTATTTGTAGAGCAAGAAAAACCTATATGTTAACAAGAAAAACCCATATCTATACAGATCATTTATAAAGGTTAGCCTATATTTATCGTCGAATTTGATAAATAATGCTTATGAAGAAAAGGCAAGTTCTATTATGTGTATTTTGTGCGGGGTGGTTATGGTTTCCTGTCGCCGCAGACATGGGGATCATGCCGGTAACTGACGGTAAAACAATTACCGAAACAAATAAGATAGACCTGAGAGGAAAATTTGAAACTGGCGGTCTTCGTTCTGGAGGCGATGTAGTTACAGCCGAAATTCAGGGTGATTTTATCTTGGCAACGTTTTACAAAAATTTAGGAAATGTGCGAGTCACGCTCACCGAAAGCACGGGAGAGCAGATTTATGAAACCGTGGTAAACACCTCGGCGCATCTTCAGTCTTTTATTCCGCTGTTGGGACTATCTTCGGGGGTATATACCATTACTTTCAGTAACGAAAAGGGGATGATGTATGGTGATCTTGAAATCTGAACCTAAATGCGGATAGATCATCTCCAACCGATCTATCTGTCGTAGACAGAGTTGATGTTTTTACCAGCTTCTTCCCGAAGGCAGGAGGAGGTGTTCGTTTGAACAGAAAGCGTATGACTACCCTAGTTTCGTATGACACATAAATCCCGTCAAGGATAAAAGGAGTCAAATTATCATACGAAATTTTATGTAAGGATATGGGTCCAGTTGATTTGATACATTCTTTCGTCAATATAATGATTTAAACAATTGATACCCATTGAATTTTTTATTAATATTATGGTTAATTTAAAACACTTAGTGATGAAAACAAAATTTTATTATTTCACAACTACTTTAATGATAGTTGTGATATTTTTATTTTTTTCGTGTAATAAGAATGAAGATTTAGTAAAAGAGGAAGAAAAGATTGAAAAAATCAGCGTAAAAAAACCATATGAATTAATTGAAGATTTAGCTATTGCATTAGCGAAAGTATTCGACGAGAGTAAAGAAACGAGGGACTTGATTAAAGGTGAAGCGTTGAAAAGATTCAATCATGATTATGATGTTCTATTAATGTTAATTAAAGATACAGATTTGGGTAATGGAAATACCCTTGAGGATCAATTAAATAAATACATTAGTGAAGAAGACTTATTAGTACTATTGAAAGAATATCCCACTTTAACTTTATTTGTACCTTCATTACCTGAAAATTCTTTTTCTGCAGAAAAATGGAACACCGACTTTGAAATACCAAAAGTAGCCATTCGAACTTATAATAATGTGGTTCCCGTATATAATGCTATGGGCGAGTCTTTTACACTTTTAAGTGATGAAATTCCAGGATTCCCAATCGTCGTCTTGAAAGAAAATGAAAGAGTTGTTGTAAGGGATAATAATTTAAAAAATATAGGTGTAACATTTAGGAGTAGATCTACAGGTGTTGATTTTCAATTCATTGATCCCAATTTTGATAATATTACAGAAAATCTAAAATTTAGAAATTCCAATATTCTTATTTTCGATTATGAAAAATATCAAAAAGGTATAGATTCTTATGACTATTTCAAAAATAACACTGAAGGTTGGCAAAGAGATTATGTATATTATAATCTGACAAAAGATATCGATAGAGGGCCATTTGATTTAAGATTTAAAGAGAGCGTTGTCGGTTTTGAAATGATCAACAATGGATTGGGGAATGTAAATAAAATAAGCGACCAGAATGATGAACCTAAATTAGACGGTTACTGGCATTTGAAACCATTAGTTACGACACCTGGCGGGAGTGGAAGATCGTTTTATACTCCATGGACAGATGGAGAATTTGAATTTAGGATAAAAGTATATCATGGAGCAAAAAATTTTGGGGGTTCTGAAGTTATTACGTCTTTTAGAGTACAGCCAGAAGATCTTTTTAAGGTTATCACAAATACAAGTCCAAGAAATTCAGATATATATCAAGTCGTCGGAGTAGAAAACCTTTACGTGAATCCAAATATCTCATTATTTGAATGGGACTTGAATTACTATAGCTATTCAGCAAAGATTGTTGTCGAAGAAGTTGATCAGTCTCAAACCCAGAAAGTCACACAGACAAGCACTTCTGAATTTGCGACTAACTTCGGCTATGATGTAACATTTGGGGATACGGTTAAACAAGGTATTAAATTTGGATCCTCAACAAAAGAAACTCATAGTTTTACTTATGAAATTACGACTATGCTTGATAATGATAATTTAGGAGAAATTATTATTAACTTTGGTGATGAAATTGTAATGAATAAGGATTATATTAGTAAGAACACAAGAAAGGGAGAGAAGATTATTCCCAATTTCAATAAAAAATATGAAACCGGATATTATCGTATTTATATAGCGCCTAAATTTTTTGATTAATAGAATATGAAGAATCTAAAAAATATTTTTGCAATTCTATTACTTTTTTTGATTTTCAGTAATTGTGAGCACAAGGAAATCATAGAAGTCCCTGTTGAGGAGGGGTGTGCGATCTTGAATTTCGAGATTTTCTACAAGCCAGAAAATCACAATGAGTATTTACCCGATACCGGAACCAAGGTATATATTTTTTATAATATTTCACTCACTGAAGTAACATTATATAGATTTTTTGGAGGTAGATTAGTGCATGGATACGGTACAGATATTATTTATCCGGATAAAATTGATCAGATTGAAGACAATGGAGCTTATAAAATAACTCCTCCAACCAGTTTATCTAAAATACTTATTTATTTTGTAAGTAATTATTACAATGAGGTCGGATTAAAATCAACTTTCTCTGATGATCTTTTGAACTATCATCAGTATGAACAGGATATAAAAATATTCTTTGATTATTCAGACTTGTCAGGTAATGTGCAAGTTTTAAAAATGACTGGACGAAATAATTATGATTTCTCTGCTCCCATATGATTGTCTCGCTGCGACGAAAACTGGATTGCAAGGAGGATTAAGAAGTAATCGCGGATATCTTACCGACGGAGGGTACGGTAGGGAATTGTCATGATTGCTTGGCGTTACTAGTACTGGCAGGCATTGTTCCCTTTGTCTCTTCCCGGCAAAAGATCCCCATTGAGATTATATCCCTTAGAAACTGGTGTCTTTTACTTTAACCGATATTTTATACTTTACAATATGTCAGTAATTAGTTGATCGCAGACCCTAAAAAATAGAAGGATAATGTTTTGATTGTTCGGATAAAATCATTACTTTTGCAAACTTTTTCGCCTGACCGCGGAGAAAACGAAGAAAAAAATATTCACTAATTCGAAGACAGCAAAATGCCAAAAATGAAGACTAATTCCGGTGCCAAAAAGAGGTTCGCCCTTACCGGAACAGGAAAAATCAAGCGGAAACATGCGTACAAAAGTCATATTTTGACGAAGAAGACCAAAAAGCAGAAGAGAAATCTTACGCATTCGGGCCTTGTTCACAAATCTGACGTAAACAGCATTAAAACACTGCTGGCGTTGAAGTAATGCATGCCGGGTGGTTTCCAGTAAAGAGATTTAGTAACAGGATGTATGCTCCGAAGAGCTCTGCACGACAGAGACGCTATCATTCAAAACAAGTAACATTATGCCAAGATCAGTCAATCATGTTGCCTCGCGCAACCGCAGAAAAAAAGTTCTGAAACTTACAAGAGGCTATATCGGTGCCCGCAAAAATGTGTGGACCGTAGCCAAAAACACATGGGAGAAAGGGTTGACCTATGCCTATCGTGACCGCAAAAACAAAAAACGCAACTTCCGCGCTTTGTGGATCCAGCGTATCAATGCAGCTGCCCGTGAGAACGGCATGTCCTATTCACGGTTGATGGGAGCGCTGCATAAGCATGAAATAGAAATCAACCGTAAGGTGCTTGCCGACCTGGCAATGAACCATCCCGAAGCGTTTAAGGCAATCGTGGATAAAGTGAAGTGACGTCACATTTTCGTTGATTGAGCATAGAAAGGAAGAATCAGGAGATGGTTTTTCCTTTTTTTATTTATCTTTGCCGGCAACGGCTGAAAAAGAAATTTAAAAGAGCGCTATGAGAACCTATCAGTTGGAAGAACAGGACCGGATTGAGGATCTAATCCGCAGTTGTACATTGTGTTATGTGGGGATGGCCGACGAGAATGGTATCCCCTATGTGTTGCCGATGAATTTCGGTTACGAAGACGAAATCATCTATCTGCATTCCGCACAGGAGGGACATTCCATCTCCATTCTCGAAAAAAACCCCAATGTTTGCATCACTTTCTGCACCGATCCAAAGCTGATGTGGCAGGACGAAGAGGTGGCCTGCAGCTACCGGGTGCGTGCCGATAGCGTGATTTGTCGTGGCAAAGTGGTTTTTGAAGATGAGTATGATGAAAAGGTAAATGCGTTGAATATTATTATGCGTCAGTACTCCGACAGGGAATTCAGTTACTCGGCACCTTCTGTGAAGAATGTAAAGATATGGAAGGTAGCGCTTGAAAATGTTTCGGCAAGAGAATTTGGAGTGCCCAGTAAAAATGTCTACAAGTATAAAGATCGCTCCATCTTTTGATCAACGATTCGGTGTTTTTTTGCTGCTTGCTGCTTGCCGATATTTTTGTTGATAGAGAGCTTGTGTACCGGTCACCGTAAACATTTGTTCCTTCCGGACTGTTTATAAATGACATTTATAAAAAATCACAGTAAAACCCGTTATTTAAAATGAATAAAATTTCTACCCTCTTAGCAACACTAATCATTGTGTTCGCCGCTTCTGCAGCCGAACCTTCCAGCTCGCAGAACAATATAACGGCAAAACCAATAGAACTGACCAAAGCAACCTTTCTTGAAAAGGTGTTCAACTACGAAAGTAATCCGGAAGTCTGGAAATATAATGGCGATAAGCCTGCCATCGTGGATTTTTATGCCACCTGGTGCGGACCTTGCCGAATCACGTCACCCATTTTGTCGGATCTGGCCGCGGAATATGGCGATGACATCTACGTCTATAAGATTGATGTGGATAAAGAACCTGAACTGGCACGTATGTTCGGGGTACAAAGTATTCCGATGTTCCTTTTTATTCCGATGAACGAACAGCCCCAGATGGCAATGGGCGCCCTGCCGAAAAAGTCATTCAAGGAAGCGATCGACACTTTTCTGCTGAAAAAGGAGCAACGTACCGATCTTTGATCCTTAATTTGTATGGAATGATTACCAGCCTGCAAAACCCAGCCATTAAAAATATTGTCAAACTGTCGAAAACAAAAGAGAGACGTGAGCAACAGCTTTTTGTGATCGAAGGTGCGCGTGAGCTCTCTCTGGCTTTGCAGAGCAATTACCAGATGGAGTCGGTCTATGTGTGTCGCGAAATGTATTCCCACAGTAAATATCCGAATCTGCTGCATGCGTTGCCCGGAAACATTGTTTTTGATATCTCCCCTGCCGTCTTTGAGAAGATTGCCTACCGGGAGAACTCCGACGGGATCGTGGCACTTGCCAAACCAAAAATGCACAGGTTGAGCGATATCCGGCTCTCCGAAAATCCTTTTCTGATCCTTCTCGAGTCGGTAGAGAAGCCCGGCAACCTGGGTGCCATACTGCGTACTGCTGATGCTGCCGCCGTGGATGCGGTGATCGTATGTGACCCGCAAACCGACCTCTACAATCCCAATGTGGTCCGGTCCGGCGTAGGAGGCCTGTTTACCGTGCAGACAGCTGTCTGTACCTCCGAAGAAGCATTGGATTGGCTGCAGAATAACAAGATCGCGGTGTATGCTGCGGAGTTGCAGGCTGCTGAATTTTACCAAAACATTGATTTTAAACTACCCTCCGCCATCGTAATGGGGACCGAAGCGGAGGGACTGACCGATTTCTGGTTAAACAATGCGACAAAGCGAATCAAGATTCCGATGCGTGGGAAAATTGATTCGCTCAATGTCTCTGTCTCTACTGCAATTCTTACCTTTGAAGCGATGCGGCAGCGCGGGTTTTAATCATTCCACCGTTTCATAACCCCAGGTTTTGCCCTTTTCCGTGGCGGGTACCCCGCGTGTCATCCATGCCGGTGCAGCTTCTCCCTTGAGGTAGTGATCGAAGAACTGTTGCAGCCGTATGGAGAGGTCTTTGCTGTTGCGGCGATGTTCCAGATTGTGTGCTTCGTTGTTGTATTGTAACAGCCATGACGGTTTTCCGAGGCGGCGGAGGGTCATAAAGAGCTCCACCCCCTGATACCACGGAACAGCTCCGTCCTTGTCGTTATGCATGATCAGCAGCGGTGTTTCGACCTTGTCTGCAAAGAATACCGGAGAGTTTTCAATATAGAGCTGCAAAGAATCGTTCAATGTGGACCCGATGCGCGACTGGGTCTGCTCATATTGAAATTGGCGACTCATGCCTGATTCCCACCGGATACCTCCGTAAGCGCTGGTCATGTTTGATACAGGTGCACCGGCTCCTGCCGCCTTAAACAGGTTTGTCTGTGTGACCAGATAAGCGACCTGATAGCCACCCCAGCTTTGCCCCTGAATGGCCATATTTTCTTTATCCACCCAGCTGTTTTCGGCAAGTGCTTCCGCCCCGGAAAGAACCGCATTGTAAGCATCCTTGCCCGGATGTCCTACAGTATAGTGGATGTCGGGGGTGAAAACAAGGTATCCCCGGCTTACAAAGAAGGGTATGTTAATGACAGAACGGCTGGGTGCCGGTGTGAACCAGCGGTAAAGGTCATCGGAATGCTTTTCATAGAAATAAATCATCACCGGATACTTTTTGAGCGGATCAAAATCTTCCGGCTTGTAGAGGATGCCTTGCAAAGGGATACCTGCGTGAGAAGTCCAGGAAAAGAGTTCAGCTCTGCCCCAGTTAAAGTCGTTCATTTGCGGGTTGATCCCGGTAATTTTGTCCGAAGATCTCCAGAAGTCTTTGGTCACATACAGATCGGGTGATGTGTGGAAGTTGCTCTTTTGGTAAACAACCATATCAGCTTCCCTGGCTTTCTTCAGCCCGGTGAACGTAAATTTCTCCAAAATCCTTTTCTTCAGCGGGGTACGTCCTTTCTGTGCCAATGTGTAGTAGCCACTTTCCTTGCGAACCTGGTCAAAAGCCGAAAGGAGCAGCAGGTCATCCTCTTTTATGAATCGTTTTTCGGGATCGGTATGTACATATCGGAATCTGATGGAGTCGGTACGTCCTGCAAAGTGAGTCATGTTTACTGCCTTTTTCTTGCCCGAAGGATCAATTTTCCAGATGTCAAACGCATCGTTGATCAGCACATACTCATCATTTTCTGTCCAGGCAGCGATGCCGTACGACCCCACCGGTGAGGGGGTGTCGTGCTTTTCGTTCCAGAAGTTTACCGGAATATCCCTGGTCAGGTTCTTTGCTAATTTATTGCGGTTGTCAAAGGCAAACCAGTGTCGCTCGCCGGCATCCCACCAAATGGTATAATTCCCCTGTGGTGACAGGGCCGGCTTTCCGTGCAACGGTTTGCCAAGTTCATACAGGCTGCCGTCTTGCAAATTTTTTATCCATACATCCTGTTTTGAGGAGATATCCCACTGGCTCTCCAGCAGGTATGGCTTGTCGGACCACAAAAGCGCATACTCTCCGTTGCCCTCATCGGCCACAGTTGCATAAGGCATTTCCTGGGAGGTTAGGGGAATAAATTGGTTGTTGCATCCGGGATCGACGATGCCTGAGTATGTCCTGCTCTCTTCTCTTTTCAGCTGAACCAGCTGTTGTGGCGGAATGAGAGGTTCCTTCCAGTGCCAAATGTCGAGGCTGGCCATCTCAAAGTCGACAAGGGTCGTGTCTTTGGGCTTCTGCATGGGGGCGGCACCAACGAGGAGTCGCTTGCTGTTCTTGCTGAACGAAGGCGCGGCGTGCTCGTTAAAGATCCATCCGTGCGGTAGTCCCGAAGCGCTTCTGTCAGCCAGTATCACGGCCGAATCAGCACCGGCAACGTAATAGCGTATGTCATACACCTTTTGTGCCACTTTTGAGGTGTCTGCCGTGGCGAGATATACGAGTCGCTCACCCGGTTCGTCGAAAGCGAGCGATCTGTATTCCATTTTCTCGCGTGAGATGATCTTTTGTGTATTGTTCATCAGGTCCACAAATATAACGTGCGGTACATCTGTTGAATCTGTTTTATCTGGTTGAATTGCCACAGCGAAGCTATTCCCATATTTATTGAAAATATGTTCTTTGACATTTCTAAAGGTGTCCTCATCCTGAGTCAGCAGATTACGCAAAATGACGATCTCTTTCTGTTTGGCATCGTTTTTGTTGCCTTTCTCTTTTGGCAGGCTGAAGGTGTAAGCAATATGAGAGTTGAATTCTGGCGCTGTTTTGTAAGATTTCACTTCCGGAATCTTCTTCGTTGCAAACGAAAGGTTATCAATAATCAGCAGAGAGTCTACCGGCATCTCATCCTTTTTCTTTTTGTCGATGCGGGCCTGACGACGAGCGGCGTAGGGAGCTTTGATCAGTCCTACCGTCCATCTGCCGTCGGGGGAGAGTGCGTAACTTTTTACCCTCTCCACCGTGAGGGTACGATTTTCGGCGTTATTTTTTATGAAAAGAGAGGTATCCCCTTCTTGCGGGGATATGAGCGAACCCACTATTTTGCCGTCATCACTTACGGCGTTGTTCACCAGGCTCTTCCAGGTGTCGTACACAGAATGGTCGAGTGGTTTCTTCTGCGGAAAAAGAGAGAATGCGGTTAATAAGAAAAGGAGCAATGAAAGAAAGAATTTATGCATAGACCAGAATTATATTACTTGACAGATTGTGTGAACAATGCGAATAAACAAAAATACAATTATTTCACATGCGAACAACCTTAAACCTTCGGTTTTTGAACCTTACACTCGCATAATTGTTTTTAAATGAAGCAATATAACATTTAGAATGACAGCAAATAACAAATACAGCATACAACTCACCGGAGGTGCTCTCCCGCAGGCAGGATCCATTGAAAAGACAGAGGGGATTGCCGCTGTTGAGTACGACAAAAGAAACAACAATATTTTACTCACCCTCGAGGAGAAGCGTGCGGAGGATGCCGCCGGGATCCTTCGGGAGGTCGTGTCGACGGTTCGTCATGCCGGAGGCGAAGTACGTACCGAAAAGATATCCCGTCCCGTGCTGAACATGACCTGTGCTGCTTGTGCTTCAAGCTCACAGAATATCCTCTCCTATGTGCCGGGTGTCATAAGTGTCTCGGTGAATTATGGAAATGGAAAAGGAAATATTGAATTTCTACCCGGGATTGTTACACCCTCCGATATGAAGAGCTCTTTACAAGAGATAGGGTATGACATGCTTGTCGACGAGGGAGAGGCTTCTTTTGAACATGTGGAGCAAATAGCGGAGGAAAACTACAGAAAACTTCGCAGACATACTATCTGGGCCATGGTGCTGGCTATTCCGCTTGTGATCGTCGGCATGTTTTTTATGAATGCACCCTATGCCAATATCATTATGTGCGCCCTGGCAACGCCAATCTTGTTTATTTTTGGGCGTCGTTTTTTTGTCGGTGCCTGGAAGCAGGCCCGGCACCGCTCTGCCAATATGGATACACTTGTCGCATTAAGTACCGGCATCGCCTATCTGTTCAGCCTTTTCAATATGATCTGGCCCGAATTCTGGGAAAGCCGTGGCTTGGAGGCACATGTATACTTTGAGGCCGCGGGAGTGATCATTGCCTTTATCTTGCTTGGGAAGATGCTGGAGGCGAGGGCTAAGGGGAATACTTCCGATGCCATCAAAAAATTGATGGGTTTACAGCCCTCTACCGTAATAGTCTTCCGTGATGGGGAGCCGGAAGAGATTCCTATTGCGGAGGTATTGGTCGGCGACATCATACTGGTGAAGCCGGGAGAGAAGATTGCCGTGGACGGAGAAGTGACCGAAGGCGGCTCTTTCGTGGACGAGAGCATGATCTCGGGCGAACCCATTCACGTGGAAAAGAAACAGCACGAAAAAGTATATGCGGGAACGATCAATCAGAAGGGGAGCTTCCGGTTCAAAGCGCAAAAGGTAGGGAAGGATACCTTGCTTGCGCAGATCATCAAAGCGGTGGACGAGGCACAGGGAAGTAAGGCTCCGGTGCAGGGGCTGGTGGACAAGATTGCCGGCATTTTCGTGCCGGTGGTGATCGGTATTGCCCTGCTCAGTTTTGCCGCCTGGATCATCTTTGATGGTGACCCCGGTTTTGTGTACGGGTTATTGGCCATGGTGACCGTGCTGGTCATTGCCTGCCCCTGTGCGCTGGGACTGGCTACACCCACAGCCATCATGGTTGGAATTGGTAAAGGGGCCGAAAAGGGCATCCTGATCAAGGATGCCGAGAGCCTTGAGATGGCAAAAGATATCGATGTGGTGGTTCTCGATAAGACCGGTACCATCACGGAAGGAAAGCCGGTAGTGAACAAGATCACCTGGTCGCATGACGCCTTGCCGCTGCACCGCGATATCCTTTACAGCATTGAATACCGGTCGGAACATCCCCTGGCCGATGCCATCACCGCTGCGTTGAAGGAGAATTGCACCTTGCTCGACGATGTGACCGTACAGCAGGTAAGCGGACATGGGATTGAAGGAACCTACAAAGGGAAGCCCTACTACGTGGGGAACGAGTATTTTATGGCGTTGAAAAATATTGTAATTCCGGCAGATCTCAAGCAGCAGCTTTATCTGGAGCTGGATGCGGCACATACCGTATCGCTGTTTGCCGATGAGGAAATAGCATTGGGTGTGGTGGGCATCGCCGACAAGATGAAACCTACTTCCCGGGAAGCGATACACAAATTACGCAGCATGGGGATCGAGGTGGTCATCTATACCGGTGACAACGAGAAGGTGGCTGCTGCGCTCGCCGAAGAGTTGGGAGTAGCGCGCTTCAAAGGAGGAGTGATGCCGGATGAAAAGGCCGACCTGGTGAAGAGCTTGCAGGCGGAGGGAAAGAAAGTGGCAATGGCGGGTGACGGCATCAACGACAGCAGTGCATTGGCCCAGGCCGATGTGAGCATCGCCATGGGAGCGGGGAGTGATATTGCCATGGATGTGGCCAAGATGACCATCATCTCCTCCGACCTGAACAAGATCCCCACAGCAATTCAACTATCGCAGGAAACAGTGAAGACAATCCGTCAGAACCTCTTCTGGGCGTTTATCTACAATGTGGTCGGTATCCCCATTGCTGCAGGTGTATTGTACCCCCTCACCGGTTTCCTGCTCAATCCCATGATCGCGGGAGCGGCCATGGCTCTGAGTTCTGTGAGCGTGGTTACGAACAGTCTGCGGTTGAAGAACAAAAAAATATGACAATGCTTCTTTTCCGGAAAATATCCCGGAAAGCAACGTGAAGGCATGCCCTGAGGCTCTACCCTTTGTTATGGCGGACAAATATCTTCAAAAGACCACGCCCACCGGATGGTAGGACAGAATGGGAATACCCAGAACATGTTCCACGTACTGAAAATAGTAGAACAGTTTGTGGTTTAGCTTGAAGCCATAGTCCACACCCGGTTCATATCCAACGATGGTCTGAAAAAAAGATCTTCTGCCCGGTTGTGTAGCCAGATAGTTCCAGGCCGACACATATTGTTGGTTCCAGCCTTCGTAGTACTGTTGCGAACGGTACCTGGCCGGTGAATCCTGGAGTGTATACCAGGTCTCGAATCCCGCATCCATGACAATCAGCTCGTATTCCACGGAATCTTCCGGAGCGACCTCACTACCGTTCGGTTCAATCTTTACCAATCCTTTTGGCCCCGAGCAGGCAACAATGAATGATACGGCTGTAAATAAAAGAAATAGCTTTTTCATCTGATTATTTATTTTTTCATTTGTGTAAGGAATGTCCGCGTTAGACTAAATGAGCAGAGTCAAGCCTGCTTGAACTATGCCACTGCGAGCGAATACCTACCTTTCATCGACTGCAAGCAATTCATGCCCGTTTTATAACCGGTTATTACTATATATAACAGCTGAATTAAACTTTAGTTAGCTCGGTTCTTCCGGGAGTTTCTTTGCTATTTTTTTATGTAGATGTCGTAGCTTGAAATCAGTAATCCAACTACTTCGGAGTAGTTCTCACGCCCCGAGCTTACTTTGTTCGTTTTCAGATAAGCATCATAGGCCCTGTCCTGAACCTCCGAGAGAGACTTGTTCCTGACGACCAGCCAGTGCTCCCGGTTTCTTCTCAAATCTGCGATTATTTCCGTTCGTATTGCCGATGTCAATGACTCAACCTCAT